>NZ_JBJXHK010000036.1:0-23465 GCF_046638635.1 Lysobacter zhanggongensis | reverse complement strand
CGCACACTGTCAAAGATCCTTGGAACCGGCCTCAGCGCCGCGTTCCGACTCGTCACCAAAGTGCCCGAGTGAGCCGCACATCTTACAGCAGATTTCGTGGCCGTCAACACCTCGTGAACCACTTCCTCTTGCCGTCCCCACCCCGTTCAGCCGGCCCGTAGACCAGCCCCGCCGTGGTGGGCCGCGCATTATGCACATCACTTCCACGTTCGGGAAGGGGCTTGGTGAAAAATTCTTCGATGACTTGCGGCGCGGTCGTCTTGACGTCACCGCGGCCACTGGCGGAAGGTCCGCGCAGCACACGGGAGATCGGAATGAGCCGCGTCAACAACACCATCAGGAACGCAATGGCCGCCATCGGACTGCTGCTTGCCGGCTGCGCCTCGGGTGATGGGCTCTGGGTCGAGCTGGCCGACCAGCGCTACACGGTGGAGGTCGCCGACGACAATGCCGAACGCGCGCGCGGACTGATGTTTCGTGACCGCCTTGCAGAGGGCCACGGGATGCTTTTCATCCACGACCGCGAGGAGCCGCAGGCCTACTGGATGAAGAACACCCGCATCCCGCTCGACATCCTGTACTTCGATGACAGCCGCCAGCTGGTGTCGCAGCAGCGCGACGTGCCCCCGTGCTCGGCGGGCAATGCCTGCCCGTCCTATCCGAGCCGCGCCGCGGCCCGCTACGTACTGGAGTTGAACGCGGGCGAAGCGGCCCGGCTCGGCCTACGGGACGGCGCACGTCTGCAGTTGGGGCCCGCCATCGTCGCGCCTTGACGGGCTGCGCCGTCGACCCGCGGCAACCGGCTCGTCAGAGCGCCATCATCTCGAAGTCGTCCTTGGTCACGCCGCAGTCCGGACAGGTCCACGTGTCGGGCACGTCCTGCCAGCGCGTGCCGGGAGCAATGCCCTCTTCCGGCAACCCCAGCGCCTCGTCATAGATGAAGCCGCAGACGACGCACATCCAGGTGCGGAACTCGGTGGTCGTGGCGGTATCGGGCATGGACGGATAATGGTTGCGGTGCGATCCCGCATTGTCCCACCCCTGCCACGGACACGAAAGCACATGGGCGACACCTTCCCCCGCGGGCTGTACGCGATCACGCCCGACGACGCCGATACCGCGCGACTGCTGCGCCGCGTCGAGGCCGTCCTGCAAGCCGGGGTGACCTGGCTGCAGTACCGCAACAAGGGCGCCGACGACGGCTTGCGCGAGTGCCAGGCACGCGAGCTCCTTTCCATGTGCGCGCACCATGGCGTGCCGTTGATCATCAACGACGACTGGCGACTGGCGGCGCGGATCGGTGCCGATGGCGCCCACCTGGGCGAGGACGACGGCGACATTGCCGCAGCGCGGGAGGCACTGGGGCCGGATGCGCTGCTCGGCGCTTCCTGCTACGACAGTGTCGAGCGCGCGCGGCGCGCAACCGCGGCAGGTGCCAGCCACGTCGCCTTCGGCGCGTTCTTTCCGTCGACCACCAAGCCCGGCGCGCGCGTCGCATCGCTGTCCGTGCTTGGAGCAGCGGCCGGCCTCGGCGTACCGCGGGTGGCCATCGGCGGGATCACCCCGGACAATGCACGGCTGCTGGTCGATGCCGGCGCGGACCTGCTGGCCGTGATTTCCGGCGTGTTCGATGCACCCGATCCGGCGCAGGCCGTCCACGCCTACCAGGCCGCCTTCCTCCCCTCGCCCACTTCCGAGACCGCCCGATGAACCACCCCCGCTCCCACGACCTGTTCGCCCGCGCCTCGCAGCTGCTGCCCGGTGGCGTCAACTCGCCGGTACGTGCGTTCAAATCAGTCGGCGGCGAGCCGTTCTTCGCCGAGCGCGCCGAGGGTGCGTACCTGTACGACGTAGACGGCAACCGCTATGTCGACTACGTCGGCTCCTGGGGGCCGATGATCGCCGGCCACGCGCACCCGCAAGTGCTCGATGCCGTGGCGCGCACGATGCGCAACGGCCTCAGCTTCGGCGTGCCGAACGCGCTCGAGGTGACGATGGCCGAGGCGATCACCTCGATCGTGCCCAGCTGCGAGATGGTCCGGATGGTCAACTCCGGCACCGAGGCGACGCTGTCGGCGATCCGGCTGGCGCGCGGCGCCACCGGCCGCAATCGCATCGTGAAGTTCGAGGGCTGCTACCACGGCCACGGCGACAGCTTCCTGGTCAAGGCCGGCAGTGGGGCGCTGACCCTGGGCCTGCCCAACTCGCCGGGCGTGCCAGGTGCACTGGCCGACCTCACGATGACGATCCCGTACAACGATTTCGATGCCGCGACCCGGCTGTTCGACGACATCGGCGGGGAGATCGCCGGCCTGATCATCGAACCGATCGTCGGCAACGCCAATTGCATCCTCCCGCGCGACGGTTACCTGCAGCACCTGCGCGAGCTGTGCACGCGGCACGGCGCGCTGCTGATCTTCGACGAGGTGATGACCGGCTTCCGCGTTGCCCTGGGTGGCGCGCAGGAGCGCTACGGGATCACGCCCGACCTGAGCACCTTCGGCAAGATCATCGGCGGCGGCATGCCGGTGGGCGCGTTCGGCGGGCGACGCGAACTGATGAGCCAGATCGCGCCGAGCGGCCCGATCTACCAGGCCGGCACGCTCAGCGGCAATCCGGTGGCGATGGCTGCAGGCCTGGCGACGTTGGCACTGATCCGCGAGCCGGGCTTCCACCAGGCGCTCGAGGCCAGCACCCACACGCTGTGCGACGGACTGGAGGGCGCCGCCCGAGAGGCCGGCGTCGCCTTCCACACCACGCGCGCGCCGGGCATGTTCGGCCTGTATTTCCGCGAAGGGCCGATCGAGAGCTTCGCCGACGCGATGGGCTCGGACGCGGCGCGCTTCGGCCGCTTCTTCCACGCGATGTTGGAGCGCGGCGTGTACCTTGCGCCGTCCGCGTTCGAGGCCGGTTTCATGTCGAGTGCCCACGGCGAGGCCGAGATCGCCCACACCCTGGAGGCCGCGCGCGCAGCCTTCGCCGCGATCGCCTGACCCGTCGTCAGGTCAGCCCGCGGTGTAGTCCGTCAGCGCGGCGCGCAACCGCGCCAGGCCCTCGGCGACGTCGACGTCGCCGATATTGAGCGCTGGCACGAAACGCAGCACGTCCGGGCCGGCCTGCAGCAACAGCAGGCCCCGGGCGATGCACGCATCAAGGATGTCACCGGCGCGGCCGGCGTGTTCGGGACGCAACGGCGCACCCAACATGAGGCCACGTCCTCGGACTTCGCCGAACACCTTGAACTCGTCGTCGAGCCGGGCGAGCCCGTCACGCACTGACGCGGCCTGGCGCGACACGTTCGCCAGCAACGCGGGTGCCGACAGCTCGCGCAGGGCTGCGCCCGCGACCGCGGCAGCGAGCGGGTTACCGCCAAAGGTCGTTCCGTGCTGGCCGAAACCAAGCCCGTCGCGTGCGCGCTCGCCCACCAGCATCGCGCCGATCGGGAATCCGCCGCCCAGCCCCTTGGCCAGCGTTACAACGTCCGGCTGCACCCCAAAGCCCTCGCAGGCGAAGAGGTGCCCGGTGCGGCCCATGCCGCATTGGATCTCGTCGAGCACCAGCAGTGCTTCGTGGCGGTCGCACAGCGTGCGCAATCCCTGCAGGAACGCGTCGGTTGCCGGCATCACGCCGCCCTCGCCCTGCACCGGTTCGACCAGCACCGCGCAGACATCGCCGGCCGCCATCGCCGCCTCCGCGCCCGCCAGGTCATTGAAATCACCGTAACGGAAGCCTTGCGGCAACGGCTCGAACCCCGCCTGGTACTTTGGCTGCGCGGTGGCGGCCAGGGTCGCCATCGTGCGCCCGTGGAAGCTGCCCCGGAACGTCAGGATCACTCGCCTATCGGGTGCGCGGCCCTGCGCCGTCGCCCACTGGCGCGCGAGCTTGATCGCGGCCTCGTTGGCCTCGGCGCCGGAATTGCAAAAGAAGACCTGGCGGGCGAACCCGGAAGCCGCCACCAGTGCATCGGCGAGCTGCAGGGACGGCTCGCTGGTGAACACGTTGCTGGTGTGCCAGAGCCGGCCCGCCTGCGCGGTGAGCGCGGCGTTGAGCGCCGGATGCGCGTGGCCGAGCGAGTTGACCGCGATGCCCGCGGCGAAATCGACGTACTCGCGGCCGTCGCTATCAAACACACGCGAACCCACGCCGTGGTCGAGCACGATCCGGCCAGGGCGGTAAACGGGCAGGAAATGGCGCTCCCGGGGCTGCGATCCAGTGGTGTTCTTCATGGGTGGCGTGGCATCGTGCGGGGCGCCAATCTTCGCCGATCCCGGTCCTGCCGGCATTTGCCGCATCCAGCGACCGGCCGGCCATCCTCCCAGCCCGACAGGAACCCCCATGCGCCTGTTGTTCACCCCGCAACTCAACCCGGCCAGCGAATCGGGTTGGCGTCGTCGCTGGTTCGACATCATCTTCCGCCACGACACGCCGCCGGCGCGCAACTTCGACCTGCTGCTGATCGTCGCCATCGTGGTCAGCGTGGTGGTGATCATGCTCGACAGTGACCCGTGGCTGCACGTCGACCACGCGCGGGTGCTGTACGCGATCGAGTGGGGCTTCACCCTGCTGTTCACCGCCGAGTACGTGATGCGGCTGCTGGTGGTGAAGCGACCGCTGCGCTACGCGCTGAGCTTCTGGGGCTTCATCGACCTGTTCTCGATCCTACCGACCTACCTGTCACTGCTGTTCCCGGGCAGCCAGGCGCTGCTGGTGGTGCGCGTGCTGCGCATGCTGCGGCTGTTCCGCATCCTCAAGCTCACCCAGTACGTCGAGGAAAGCGGCGTGCTCATCAGCGCGCTGTGGCGGAGCCGGCGCAAGATCTTCCTGTTCGTGGTCTCGCTACTCACCATCGCGGTGATCTTCGGCGCGCTGATGTATGTCATCGAGGGACCCGAGCGTGGCTTCAGCACCATCCCCACCGGCATGTACTGGGCGATCGTGACGATGGCGACCGTGGGCTACGGCGACATTTCGCCGCAGACGCCCGGCGGGCGCTTCATCGCCTCGGTGCTGATCCTGATCGGCTACAGCATCATCGCGGTGCCGACCGGAATCTACACCGCCGAACTGGCCAGCAGCCTGCGCGAGGCCGGCTCGGGCGACGAACACCACGACCACCGTGGCTGCCCCGAATGCGGGCTCGAAGGCCACGACCCCGATGCCAGCCACTGCCGCGGCTGCGGGCACCGGCTGCCGGCGCGGATGGGGTGAGTCACCAGCGGCCGGTGTTCTCCATCGACACCCACGGCTCGCTGGGCGCGAGCGCCTCGCCCCGCTGCAGCAGCTCGATCGAGATGCCGTCGGGTGAGCGCACGAACGCCATCCGGCCATCGCGCGGCGGGCGGTTGATGGTGATTCCCTGCGCCACCAGGTGCGCGCAGGTCACGTGGATGTCGTCGACCTCGAAGGCGAGGTGGCCGAAGTTGCGCGCGTCGCCGTAGTCCTCGTCGTCGTAGTTCCAGGTCAGTTCGACCTCGGCCTCCGGGTTGGCCGGTGCGCCCAGGTAGACCAGGGTGAACCGGCCTTCCGGGTAGTCGCGCCGACGGATCTCGACCAGGCCCAGCCCGTCGCGGAAGAACCGGAGTGAGGCGTCGAGGTCGCGGACGCGGACCATCGCGTGGAGATAGCGCATGGGATGCTCCTCAGAGAAACAGGTCAGGCAGCAGCGGGCGGCCGCGCTCGACCGCGTACCCGTCCAGATCGTGCACGCCTGCCTCGCGCAGCACGTCCTCGTCGATCAGGAATGCGCCACTGCGCGCGGAGGCCGGCGCGACGAGCACCGCATGGGCCGCGTCGGCGACGATGTCCGGTGTCCGGCAGCCGGCGATGTCCACGCCCGGGATCAGGTTCAACGCGTCGGTGGCGATGATGGTTCGGGGCCACAGCGCATTGATGGCGATGCCGCGCCAGGCGAACTCGGCCGCCAGGCCGAGGGTCACGAAGCTCATGCCCATCTTCGCCAGGGTGTAGCCGGTGTGCGGGCCCCACCATTTCGGATCCAGGCTGGGCGGCGGCGCGAGGGTGAGGATATGCGGGTTGGGGGCCTGCAGGAGCCACGGCATGCAGGCCTGCGCGCACAGGAAGCTGCCGCGCGCGTTGACCTGCTGCATGAGGTCGAACCGCTTCATCGGCGTTTCAAGCAGGCCGTGCAGCCAGATCGCGCTGGCATTGTTGACGAGGATGTCGATGCCGCCGAATGCGTCGACCGTGGCGGCGACCGCGGCGCCGACCTGATCCTCGTCGCGGATGTCGCACTTGAGCGCCAGGGCCTGGCCGCCGGCGGCTTCGACCTCGGCGGCGACGCTGTGGATCGTGCCCGGCAGCTTCGGGTTGGGGACCGAGGACTTGGACGCAATCGCGATGTTGGCGCCGTCGCGGGCCGCGCGCAGCGCAATCGCCCGGCCGATGCCGCGCGATGCGCCGGTGATGAAGAGGGTCTTTCCGGAAAGGGTGGCCATGGCGTGCTCCAGCGGGTTGCCGGCCATTGTAGGAGTCAGGGCTTGGGGCCTTGCCCTTCGTTGTCTTCCCACTTGAGCAGCCGCCGGGTCACGAACCGGTAGACCGGCTTGCCGGTGGCGAACCACGCGTCGCGCAGCCAGGAGTGCCGCTTCAGCACGCGCCGCTCCACCGGGGTGAGCGACTGCGGGCAGTACGTCCGCTTGTGCTTGAGCAGGTGGCGCAGGTCCTCGCGCGCGAGCAGGCGCATCCAGCGCGAGCGCGGATGACCGCGGACCGCGAGCTGGAAGTCGATGATGCCGGGGGTACCGTCGGCCAGCACCAGCCAGTTGGCTTCCTTGGCCAGGTCGTTGTGCGCCAGGCCGCGCCGGTGCAGGCCCTGCAGCAGGCGCCGCGCGCGACGGAAATAGACCAGGTCGCCGTGCGGCGGGCGCTGGTACATCGCCGCGCCGTCCATGTAGCTGCGATCAAGCCGGCGACCGTCCCAGCGCAGCAGCTGCGGCACCGCCGCCATGCCGTCGACCTGCCGCAACGCCCTCGCCTCGCGGCGCGCGAGCCACCATGCCGGTAGCCGTAGCCAGCCCGGTACGTGGCCGAGGTCGCGGCGTACGAACAGCCCGTCGTCGCCGCGCATCAGCGCGATCCGACCGAAGCTGTCGGCCTTGAGCGCGGCGACTTCGTCAGCCGGGATGGATGCGGTCGCTGGCATCCGCGCAGTGTACGCAAACCATCACCATGCCCGGCGGACCGCCGCCGCGTGGGTGACCGCGACCGGTACGGGGATGCCGGCGACCTGCCGGAATCGCGTTGCGCGCTGCCATAATTGCGCGATGAATCCGGCCTGGCTCGACAGCGCGACCGCATGGATCAGCGCGCACCCCATCGCGGCCGGCGCACTGGTGTTCCTGATCGCGTTCTGCGATGCGCTGGTGGTGGTCGGCATCGTCGTTCCCGCGCTGCCGCTGCTGTTCGCGGTCGGTGCACTGATCGGCTTGGGCCACGTCAATGGACCTTATGCGCTCGCCTGCGCCGCACTTGGCGCGTTCTGCGGCGACCTGCTCAGTTACTGGATCGGCCGCCGGTGGGGAAGCCAGCTGCGCCAGCGCTGGCCGTTCGCGCGGTATCCACAATGGCTGGATCGAGGCGAAACGCTGTTCCGCCGGCACGGGGTCAAGAGCATCGCCATCGCGCGCTTCGTCGGTGCGGTGCGGCCGTTCGTGCCGGCCATCGCCGGCACCCTGCAGATGCCCTTGCGGCGGTANCAAGAGCATCGCCATCGCGCGCTTCGTCGGTGCGGTGCGGCCGTTCGTGCCGGCCATCGCCGGCACCCTGCAGATGCCCTTGCGGCGGTACGCACTGCCGAGCCTGGTGGCCTGCATCGCCTGGGCCGCGCTGTTCCTCGCGCCGGGCTGGGCGCTGGGCCGCTCGTACGACGCGGTCGCGGCGGTGGCCGACCGGTTGGCCCTGGCGCTCGGCGCCCTCGCGCTGACGGTGGCGCTGGTCTGGGCCGGCGTGCTCTACACCTGGCGCTGGTTTGCCGAGCATGCCGACCACCTGCTCGCGCGCGTGCTGCGCTGGAGCCGCGCCCACCCGAGGCTGGGCCGCTACGCGGGCGCGCTGATCGACCCGAACCGGCCGGAGTCGGCATCGCTGGCGATGCTGGCGGTGAGCCTGCTGGCCATCAGCTGGATCTGGTTCACCCTGGTCGCGATGCTGCTCGCCAGTGGCGGCCCGCTGGCGCTGGACCATTACCTGCACGACCTGATGTGGTCCTTGCGCAACCCGCTGGCCGACCGGCTGATGGCCGGGCTGGCGAGCCTTGGCGATGCACCGGTGCTGGGCTCGGCGGCGGCGGTGACGCTTGCGTACCTGCTGTGGCGGCGACGCTGGATGGCCGCCGCCCACTGGCTGGCGGCGCTGGTATTCGGGCTGGTGCTGACAGCCGTGCTCGAGGCGGCGATCGACATGCCGCGGCCGCCCACCGCGCCGGCCGGCTTCGGCTTCCCGTCGGTCGCGGTGACGATGACCACCATCATCTTCGGCTTCTTCGCGGTGCTCATCGCGCGCGAACTGCCGGGCCGCAAGCGGGTGTGGCCATACCTGCTTGCGGGCGTGGTGACGACCGTGGTCGGCTTCGCCCGGCTTTACCTGGGTGCGCACTGGCCCAGCGACCTGGTCGGCGGCACGCTGTTCGGGCTGGCCTGGGTGCTGGTGCTCGGCATCGCCTACCGCAGCCACGTCGCGCGCTCGTTCTGGATGCGCCCGCTGGCGTTCCTGTTCTACGGCAGTTTTGTGGCCGCCGGCCTCTGGCATGCACCGCGCGCGGCCGACGACCTGCTGGCCCAGTTCACCGCCGCGCCGGCGACGCGCGTCGTCTCCATGGACGACTGGTGGAACAGCGACTGGGCCACCCTGCCGGCCCTGCGCAACGAAGGCGACCGTCGGTTGCGGTGGCCATTGGACCTGCAGGTTGCGGGGCCGCTCGAACCGCTGCAGGACGCGCTGGAGCGCACTGGCTGGCACGCGCAGCCCCAGGCGGACTGGGTTGCGACGCTGGCGCTGCTTGACGATGACCTGCCGCAGGCGCAACAGGCGGTCCTGCCGGCGACGCTCGACGCGCATGCCGAAGCGCTGCTGATGCTCCGCCCCGGCAACCGCCCGGACGAGAAGCTGGCCATTCGCCTGTGGCCGGCGCCCGCGCTGCTGGCCAACGGCACCCCGTTGTGGCTCGGCACGGCGCAAACGTTGCAGGCCAGCAAACCATTCGGTGCCGCGGTGCTGTGGCGTCCCGTCGACGACGGCGGCGCGGCCCACGCGGTCGTACGGACACACCTGGGAGGGCTGGACGTCCTCGAGGCTCCGCATCCCGACAACGCGGTGCACGTGCTCAGGATCCGCACGCAGGCGCCGGCACGCGGCCCGGCGACGGCCGACTAGTCGTCCGGGAGCAGCGAGAGCAGGCGGTCCAGCCGCTCGTGCGGGTCGTCGACCTGCAGCAGTTGCTGGCGCTGGATGTCCTGCAGCGGCAGCATTTCCACCAGTCGCCAGCCCACCCAGGCCGCGTCGTCGATGCGCGCATCCAGTGCGTCCGCGTGCTCGCCGCCGACCTGCTCGAGCACGCCCCGCAGCAACGTCGCCAGCAGGCCGTGTTCGGGACGCAGCGGTTCCACCGGATCAGGGTCGGCCCATTCCACCTCGGCCACCTGCAGGCCGTTGTCGCGCACCCGCAACTGGCGTGCATGGAACCGGCGCGCGCCGCGTACGCGCAGGGTCAGCAGCCCGTCGTCGCCGGTGCCGAAATCCTCGATCAGCGCCTCGGTGCCGAACGCCGCCGCCGCGGTGGTCTCGCTGCCTTCGTCGCCGTCCATCAGCAGGCAGACACCGAAGCCGGTGCCCTTGCGCCCGCACTCGCTGACCAGGTCGAGGTAGCGCGGTTCGAACACGCGCAGGCCCAGCGCGGCGCCGGGCACCAGCACCGTGGGCAAGGGAAACAGGGACAGGGATTCGCTCCGCATCACCACCAGCCTAGCGCAGGGCAACGTGACGACGCGGCAAAACTAGCCCGCGCGCAGGGCCGCCAGGAAGCGTCGCGGCGCCCCGTCGAAGCCGCCGTTGGACATGAACACCACGTGGTCACCCGCGCGCACCCGGTCGCGCAGCGCGGCGACCAGGGCGTCGACGTCCGGCACCGCGACGGCTTCGCCCCGCAGCTCCGCCACGACCTTTCCGGCGTCCCAGGCGAGTTCCGGACGGTGCAGGAACACCACCGCGTCGGCGTCGGCCAGCGACGGCGCCAGGGCGTCGGCATGGGCGCCCAGCCGCATCGAATTGCTGCGCGGCTCCATCGCCACGACGATGCGACCGGTGCCGACCCGCGCGCGCAGGCCGGCCAGCGTGGTCGCGATCGCGGTCGGGTGGTGGGCGAAGTCGTCGTACACGGTGGTGCCGTCGTGCTCGCCGACCAGTTCCATCCGGCGCTTGACGCTGCGGAAGGCCGACAGCGCGGGCAGGACCGATGCGACGTCGACCCCGGCGGCGTGGACGGCGGCCAGCGCCGCCAGCGCATTCATCACGTTGTGGCGCCCGAGCAGCGGCCACTGCACGTTGCCGATGGACTCCCCGCGATGGACCATGGTGAAGGCACTGCCGTCGGCTTCCAGCAACTGCGCGCTCCAGTCGAACGTACCGCCGGGATCCATGCCGAAGGTCTCGACCGGCGTCCAGCAGCCCATCGCCAGCACCTCGGCCAGGCGCGTGTCCTCGCCGTTGACGATCAGGCGCCCCCGCCGTGGCACGGTTCGCACCAGGTGGTGGAACTGGCGCTGGATCGCAGCGACGTCCGGGAAGAT
Organism: Lysobacter zhanggongensis; assembly: GCF_046638635.1. Lineage (NCBI taxonomy): Bacteria > Pseudomonadati > Pseudomonadota > Gammaproteobacteria > Lysobacterales > Lysobacteraceae > Lysobacter > Lysobacter zhanggongensis. Next base: position 12,663 of record NZ_JBJXHK010000036.1, on the reverse strand, counting down.
GTCGGCGTGGTCGAACTCGAGGTTGTTGAGGATCGCGACCAGCGGACGGTAGTGGACGAACTTGCTGCGCTTGTCGAAGAACGCGGTGTCGTACTCGTCGGCCTCGACCACGAACTCGCGGCCGCCCCCGACCCGCGCCGACACGCCGAAGTCCTCGGCCACGCCGCCGATCAAGAAGCCCGGCTCGCGCCCGGCGGCCTGCAGCAGCCAAGTCAGGATGGTGGTGGTGGTGGTCTTGCCGTGGGTGCCGGCGACCGCGATGGTGTCGCGCCCCGGCAGTACCCGCTCGCTCAGCCACTGAGCACCGGAGATGTAGCGGCGGCCGTCGTCGAGCACCTGCTCGACAGCGGGGTTGCCGCGCGAGAGGGCGTTGCCGACGACGATCTCGTCGCAGTCTGCGGAAATGTTGTCGGGCGAGTAGCCCTGGCGCAGTTCGATTCCGAGGGTTTCGAGCTGGGTCGACATCGGCGGGTAGACCGCCTGGTCGCTGCCCTCGACGACGTGCCCGAGCTCGCGCGCCAGCGCGGCAACGCCGCCCATGAAGGTACCGGCGATGCCGAGGATGTGGAGTTTCATCGGGGGTGGGCGGTCAACCGACCGCAGGCACCGGCCGCAGCGCCTCCACGATGCGGGCGAACACATCGTCGAGCGAACCGACGCCGTCGACCACGCTGAGCTTGCCGCGCTGACGGAAGAAGTCGACCACCGGCGCGGTCTGGTCGTTGTAGACCTGCAGGCGGGTGCGCACCGATTCCGGGCTGTCGTCGGCCCGCCCTTCCGCGGCGGAGCGGCCGGCGATGCGCTCGACCAGCATCTCGGTCGGCACCTCCAGCTGCACCGCGGCGTCCATCGGCTGGCCGATCCGCTCCATCAGCGCGTCCAGCGCGTCGGCCTGGGCCAGGTTGCGCGGGTAGCCATCGAGGATGAAGCCGTTGCGGGTGTCCTCCCGCGAGAAGCGGTCTTCGAGCATCCCCAGCAGGATCGCGTCGCTGACCAGCTCGCCGCGGGCCATCACTTCCTTCGCTTCCAGCCCGAGCTTGCTGCCGGCAGCGACTTCGGCGCGCAGCAGGTCGCCGGTGGAGATGTGCGGCACCTGCAGGTGCTCCTTGAGCCGCGCCGCCTGCGTGCCCTTGCCCGAACCGGGCGCGCCAAGAAGTACCAATCGCATGTGTCGCTCCTGGAAACCGAAGATCCGAACCCCGCCCGGCCGGTATCGCGCGGGGCACATGGCGTTGAACCGGCTGGCGCTAGACTCGCGCCAACTGTCCACCTGCCGGGGGCAAACGGCACCCAGTTTACCGCATCCCGGCCCCCACCCTGGAAACCACATGGCCTCGGGAACCCTGCTTTACGCCCAGTCCGGCGGCGTCACCGCCGTCATCAACGCCACCGCGTCGGCGGTGATCCAGTCGGCACGCGCCCGCAAGGTCAAGGTGCTGGCCGCGCGCAACGGCATCCTCGGCGCGTTGCGCGAGGAACTCATCGACACCTCGAAGGAGTCGATCAGCGCGATCCGCGCGCTCGCGCACACGCCCGGCGGCGCGTTCGGTTCGTGCCGGGTCAAGCTCAAGTCGCTCGAGGACGACCGCGCGAAGTACGAGCGCCTCCTCGACGTGCTGCGCGCGCATGACGTGCGCTGGTTCCTCTACAACGGCGGCAATGACTCGGCCGACACCGCGCTGAAGGTTTCGCGCCTGGCCAGGGAGTTCGACTACCCGCTGACCTGCGTCGGCGTGCCAAAGACGGTCGACAACGACCTGGCGGTGACCGACTGTTGCCCCGGTTTCGGCTCGGCGGCCAAGTACACCGCGGTGTCGGTGCGCGAAGCGGCGCTGGACGTCGCGGCGATGGCCGACACCTCCACCAAGGTATTCGTCTACGAGGCAATGGGGCGGCACGCCGGCTGGCTGGCCGCAGCGGCTGGCCTGGCCGGCAACGGTCCGGACGAAGCACCACACCTCATTCTGTTCCCCGAGCGGCCGTACGACGAGGCGGACTTCTTCGCCAAGGTGAAGGCCACGGTCGAGCGGGTCGGCTACTGCGTGGTGGTCGCCAGCGAGGGCATCCAGACCGCCGATGGCCGGTTCGTCGCCGACGCCGGCGGCGGCAAGGATTCGTTCGGCCACACCCAGCTCGGTGGCGTGGCCTCGCACCTGGCGGGCCGGGTCAAGGATGCGCTTGGATACAAGGTGCACTGGGCGCTGCCGGACTACCTGCAGCGCTCCGCCCGCCACGTCGCCTCGAAGATGGACCTGCAGCAGGCGATCGCGGTCGGCAATGCCGCGGTCGACTACGCGCTGGCCGGCATGAATGCGGTAATGCCGGTCATCGTGCGCACGTCCGAGGAGCCGTACCGCTGGACCATCGAGCCAGCGCCGCTGACGAAGATCGCCAACCGCGAGAAGAAAATGCCGGCGGGCTTCCTGCGGCGCGACGGTTACGGCATCACCCAACGTGCGCGCCGCTACCTGGAGCCGCTGATCCGCGGCGAGGCGCCACCACCGTACGGCCGCGACGGGCTGCCGGCCTACGTGTCGCTGAAGAACGTCGCGGTGAAGTCGCGGCTGGCGCCCTGGGCGGGCTGAGCGGGGTGGGCGCCGGCCCGATCAGTCGCAGCCCTGGCCTTCCACCGTCATCGACGCGGCGAACGTGGTGACGGTGGCCAGCTTGTCGGCCTTGGCGGCGGCGGCGGAATCACCCAGGTAGATGCGCGCGCGGCCCTGGGCATCGAGTGCCGGCGGCGCCGCATCACCGGGCTTGCGCCAGACCTCGACCACCGCTTTCCGGGACGGGCAACCGGCGCTCGGGACACTGATGCGGTCATTGAGCAGCCAGCCGTCGGCGGTCGACGGCTTCGCGTCCGCCGCGTCGACGAAGCGCGCGCGCGGCTGGCAGTTCGGACTGGTGCGCACCACGGCGAACCGGTAGGGCTCGGCGGCCTCGCCGGTGAACATGCCTTCCAGCCGGGCACAGGCCTCCGGGATCGAACGCAGGGTGTGGGCCGCCCCGACGGCCTGGGCGGACGCCTCGGGGCGGTCGATCTCGGGTTCGGCCGCGAACGCGCCGGTAGCGACCAGCGTGGCCGCGGCAATCATCAGGACAGTGGGGCGCATGGCGGGCTCCGGGGAATTCGTCGGGCGAGGCTCGCATGCGCCGACTGAATGTCCCGTCGACAGGCGCGGGGGGCGCTGTGCCATAGTCGCGCTGTTGCCGGCGGTTCAGTTCGCCGTGCCAACCAAAACCGAATGTGCGGCAATCCGAAATTCCACTTAGTCCACTTCATTCATTGGGGGAGGGGTTCATGCTGGAGCAGTACGGTTTGGCCTTGGCGCTGGTCTGCGCCGTCATCGCGATCCTGTACGGGATCATCTCCGCGCGCTGGATCAGCGCACAGCCCGCCGGCAACGAACGCATGCAACAGATCGCCGGCGCGATCCAGGAAGGCGCGCGCGCCTACCTCAACCGGCAATACCTGACGATCTCCATCGCCGGCGTGGTGCTGTTCCTGCTGATCGGTTTCTTCCTGGGGTGGTCGACCGCGGTCGGCTTCCTGCTCGGCGCAGTGCTCTCGGGCGCAGCGGGCTACATCGGCATGAACGTCTCGGTGCGGGCCAACGTGCGCACCGCAGAGGCCGCCCGCAAGGGCATGGGGCCGGCGATGGACGTTGCGTTCCGCGGCGGCGCGATCACCGGCATGCTGGTGGTCGGGCTGGGCCTGTTGGGCGTCGCCGGCTACTGGTGGGTGCTGGGGGAGATGGGCATCGTCGGCGAGGCCGCGCTGCACGCGCTGGTCGGGCTCGCATTCGGCTCGTCGCTGATATCGATCTTCGCCCGCCTGGGTGGCGGCATCTTCACCAAGGGCGCCGACGTCGGTGCCGATCTGGTCGGCAAGGTCGAGGCCGGCATTCCCGAGGACGACCCGCGCAACCCGGCGGTGATCGCCGACAACGTGGGGGACAACGTCGGTGACTGCGCCGGCATGGCCGCGGATCTGTTCGAGACCTACGCGGTCACCGTGATCGCGACCATGCTGCTGGGCTACCTGATGGCCGACGTGGTCGGGGCCAATGGCGCGCTCTATCCGCTGGTGCTCGGCGGGGTGTCGATCATCGCCTCGATCATCGGCGCGATGTTCGTCAAGGTGAAGGAAGGCGGCTCGATCATGGGCGCGCTGTACAAGGGCGTGATCGTGTCGGCGGTCCTCGCAGCGATCGCGTTCTACCCGGTCACCACGATGCTGATGGACGACTTCGCCACCGGTCCGCTCAACCTGTACTTCTGCGCCCTTGTCGGCCTGGCGCTGACCGGTGCGATCGTGTGGATCACCGAGTACTACACCGGCACCCAGTTCAAGCCGGTGCAGCACATCGCCGCGGCATCCACCACCGGACACGGCACCAACATCATCGCCGGCCTGGGGGTCTCGATGAAGTCGACCGCGTGGCCGGTGATCGCGGTCTGCGTCGCGATCTGGGGCTGCTTCGAGCTCGGTGGCCTGTACGGCATCGCGATTGCCGCGACCGCGATGCTGTCGATGGCGGGGATGATCGTCGCGCTCGACGCCTACGGCCCGATCACCGACAACGCCGGTGGCATCGCCGAGATGGCCGAGCTGCCGCCGGAGGTGCGCAACGTGACCGACCCGCTGGACGCTGTCGGCAACACCACCAAGGCGGTGACCAAGGGCTACGCGATCGGTTCGGCGGCGCTGGCGGCGCTCGTGCTGTTCGCCGACTACACCCACAACCTGCAGGCCAGCAATCCCGGCGAAGTGTTCGCCTTCGACCTGTCCGACCACGAGGTGATCATCGGCCTGCTGATCGGCGGCCTGATCCCCTACCTGTTCGGCGCGATGGCAATGGAGGCGGTGGGTCGGGCGGCTGGTGCGGTGGTCGAGGAAGTACGCAGGCAGTTCCGCGAGATCCCGGGGATCATGGCCGGCACTGGCAAGCCCGACTACTCGCGTGCCGTCGACATGCTGACCCGCTCGGCGATCCGCGAAATGATCATCCCCTCGCTGTTGCCGGTCGCGGTGCCGATCGTGGTCGGCCTGCTGCTGGGGCCGAAGGCGCTGGGCGGGCTGCTGATCGGCACCATCGTGACCGGCCTGTTCGTGGCGATCTCGATGACTACCGGCGGCGGCGCGTGGGATAACGCCAAGAAGTACATCGAGGACGGCCACCACGGCGGCAAGGGCAGCGAGGCGCACAAGGCGGCCGTCACCGGCGACACCGTCGGCGACCCCTACAAGGACACCGCCGGCCCGGCGATCAACCCGCTCATCAAGATCATCAACATCGTCGCGCTGCTGATGGTGCCGTTGCTCTAGGCGGGGGATGCAACCGCGGTATCCAGGGAGGCGGCCCCCGCGGGTCGCCTCTTTTTCTCCAGCCCGACCCGCGGGACACTTGATCCGCATCAATCCCCCGGCGCCTCGCCGCGCGCATGCTGCGACCGACGCGCACCGCGCCCCAACCGGTGAACCCGATGATCCGCCTTGCTCCCTCCTCCGCCGCGGCTGGCTCCCTGGCCCTGCTGCTCGCCCTGGCCGCCACGCCTGCATTTGCCGCCGACGACCCGGGCTGGAACGCGTCGGGCGACCTGCGCGGCGGCTGGTTCGCCGGCCGCACCACCGCACGCGACGGCACCGTCACCGACAACGACGCGTTCAACGCCCGCCTGCGCGTGGCAATCCAGAACGCCTTCGCCGACAACTGGACTGCGCGGGCACGCGTGGCCGGTCGCTTCAGCAGCGACCAGGAGGACGTGCAGGCCTACCTGCGCGGCTACGCCAGCACGCGCACGGGCACCGCGTTCGGTGACGTAACCCTGGACGAGGCCTACCTCGCCTACGCCGCGCCGGACGACGGCATGCGGCTGCGCGTCGGCCGCTTCCAGACGGTGTTCAACCTGCCCGGCGTCGCGGCCAAGAGCCTGGACCGCGACGACAGCCCCAACACCGACGTCACCTGGACCGACGGTGTCCATCTGGACATGCCGATCGGCGCCGGCTGGCGCGGCCACGCGATCGCCGAGCACCGCCACCGCCGGGGCACCGGCGTCACCCGCGCGCCGCTGGACTTCAGCGATTCCGGCAGCCGGGTGTCGACCTTCCTTGCCGTCGAGAACAGCGAGGCCTGGGGCCCGGTGAGCCTGCGGATGCTGTCGCTCACCTGGATGCCCTCCAGCCTTGCGGTCGCCGGCGCGGCCAGCGACGCGCGCGACGACTACCTCACCGCGGACGCTCGGCTGGCTGCCACCTGGCCGGTCGGTGGCAACGGCATGAAGCTGGTCGCCGGGGCGGAACTGGCGTACGCCTTCGACACCCCACCGGACGCGCGGGTGGGCACCGGTGGCGATGGCGACGCCGACGGGCTGGCCTGGCAGGTCGCTGCCAGCCTCTACGAGATGGCCCCGGGCCACAACATCGGCATCGCCCACGGCGAAGTCGGCGCCGGGTGGTTGATCTCCCCCGATTTCCGGCCCAATGACCGGCTGACGGAGGTCCGCTACCAGTGGAAGTTCGCCGAGCGCACCTCGATGGAGGCGCGCGTGCGCGAACGGCGCGAGCTGGAGCACCCGGCCGGCACGCGGGCGCGGCTGGACCGCGACGTCTACGTGCGGGTGTCGCACCGGTTCTGAGGCGCCGCCGTACGCACGTGGTGTTCACTCCCTGTTTGTGAAGGTCAACGGGTCGCCGGGATCGCGGCGGCCTGTTTACTTCGGCACGGCATGTCTTGCCGTGCCCCATAGGGAGGGACCTCACATGCAACCTACCTGGCAAGATTCCCTGCAGCATTCGTTCGGGCCGCACCTGCCCTACATCCTCGGCGGGATCGCGATCCTGCTGGTCGGCTGGATCGTCGCGCTGGTCGCCGGCTCGCTGACGCGGAAGGGCCTGGACGCGGCCAACGCCAACCAGCGCCTGGCCGCGCACACGCAGTCCAAGGTCGACATCGAGCGCATCGCCGGTCGTATCGTGTTCTGGGCGATCCTGCTGATGGCGGTCGTCGGCGCGCTCAGCGTCATGCACGTCGACGGCGTGACCGGGCCGTTGGCCGGGTTTGTCGGCACCATCATCCCGGCCGCGGTACTCGCGCTGGTCGCATGGCTGGTGGCGACGCTGGCCCGGGTGGTGGTCAACAAGGCCCTGGCCGCGACCCAGCTGGACGAGAAGCTGTCGGAGAAGGCCAACGCCCAGCCGATGTCCCACACCCTCGGAAACGTGGCCTTCTGGCTGGTGCTGCTGCTGTTCCTGCCGGCGATCGTCGGGGTGCTGCAGATCGAAGGGTTGATGGAACCGCTGTCGGCGATGATGACCAAGCTGCTGGCGATGCTGCCGAACCTGCTCGCCGCCGCGATCATCGGCGTGATCGGCTGGATCATCGCCAAGGTGGTGCGCGGGATCGTCAGCAACCTGCTCGCCGCAACCGGCGTCGACCGCTTCAGCGAGAGCAACGAGAACACCCGTGGCATCCGGCTGTCGCAGCTGGGCGGGACGCTGGCATTCGTACTGGTGATCGTGCCGACGCTGATCGCCGCGCTGGATGCGTTGCGGATCGACGCCATTTCGCAGCCGCTTACGCGGATGCTCAACGAGTTCCTGCTCGCAGTGCCGAACGTGCTGGCCGCCGCGGCAATCCTGATCCTGGCGTGGTTCATCGGCCGCTTCGTGGCCGGGCTGGTGACACGGCTGCTGGCCAACCTCGGCTTCGACCTGGTGCCGCAACGCATCGGCCTTGGCCATGCGTTCGCCACGTCGTCAGACACCGTGCACAGCGATGGCACCGCGGGCGCGGCCACCGGCACCGTGCATTCGGCCGACACCCTGGCCAACGGGCAGCCCGAGCAGCGCCGGATCGTGACGCCGCCGGGTGTCGACGCCGCGCCCGTGGCAGGCCCCGGGATGCCGAGCCTGTCCGAACTCGCCGGCAACGTGGCGCTGTTCTTCATCATGCTGTTCGCGACCGTCGAGGCGGCCGGGCTGCTCGGGTTCGGCGGCGTGCATGCGCTGCTGGAGCAGTTCATCGCGTTTGGCGCCGACATCCTGCTGGGGCTCGTGATCTTCGTGGTCGGCTACTGGCTGGCGGACCTGGCCGGGCGGGCGATCCAGCGCGCCAACCCCGAGGGCCGCGGGCTGGCTCGCATCGCCCGGATGGCGATCCTCGGCCTGGTGGTCGCGATGGGCCTGCGCGCGATGGGCGTGGCCGACGAGATCGTTAACCTCGCCTTCGGCCTGGTGCTTGGCGCGGTGGCCGTGGCGGTGGCGCTGGCGTTCGGGCTGGGCGGCCGCGAGGCCGCAGGCCGCGTGACCGACCGCTGGGCGAGCCAGTACCTGGATCGCAAGCCGCCTTCAGGGATGTAGCCGGGGAGCGCGCCGGGCGGGCAATGCAACGCCCGTCCGGCGCTGCTGCGCTGCAGCAGCCAGCGGAGTAAAATGGCCGGCTTTCCGGCCGCCCGACGCGGCCTCCCCCGCACACTGGAGCACCGCATGGGCCTGGACCTCGTCCCGACCGGCAAGAACCCGCCGGACGAAATCAACGTCATCATCGAAATCCCCAAGGACGCAGAGCCGGTCAAGTACGAGGTCGACAAGGCTTCGGGCGCGATCTTCGTCGACCGCATCCTGTCGACGCCGATGCGTTACCCGTGCAACTACGGCTATGTCCCCCACACCCTGTGCGGGGACGGCGACCCGGCCGACGTGATGGTGATCCTGCCGCTGCCGCTGATCCCCGGTTCGGTGATCCGCTGCCGCCCGGTCGGCGTGCTGAAGATGAGCGACGAGGCCGGCAGCGACGAGAAGCTGCTGGCGGTGCCGGTCGACAAGGTGTTTGCCGGCTACGCGCACATCGACGACATCAACAAGGTCAGCCCGCACTGGTGCGAGCGCATCGGCCACTTCTTCGAGCACTACAAGGACCTGGAGAAGGGCAAGTGGGTGAAGCTCGACGGCTGGGGCGACGCCAGCGAGGCCAAGAAGATCCTGGTCGAGTCGATGCAGCGGTTCGAAGCGTCGGCGGAGAAGCCGAACTTCTGAGTCGCTGGTCCTGCGCCACAGGAAAAGCCGCCTCCGGGCGGCTTTTTTTTGGCCGCGATGTCGCGCGGCAACCATCAAAAAAGAAGCGGCCCCGTTTCCGGGGCCGCCTCCTTCAACTCACTTCGATCGACGGGTCGATCAGAAGCGCTGCTGGTACTTCATGTACACGAAGCGGCCGATTTCGAAACCACCGTAGTACGGGTAGTTGCTGTTCGGCTGGGTGAACATGATCGGACCGGCGTGGTCGAACACGTTGTTGGCACCAACAGCGACGGTCGCGTTCCACGGGGCCTGCCAGTTCAGCTGCAGGTCGTGGAAGGTGTTGGAACCGGTGTGGCGCTGCGCGGCCGGCTCACCATTGGAGTAACGGTCGGGGTCGGTGCACGGACGGTTGGTGACGCACGACTCGTTCATGCCCGAGTAGTAGCGGGCGGTGTACGAGGCGCCGAAGTTGCCCATCTCCCAATCCACGCCCAGGTTCGAGCGCAGGCGGAAGATGCCCGGGGTGCCAACGTAGCCGACGGTGATCGGGTCGCCGTCCGCGTTCTCGCCGGCCTGGTCGTAACGGCTGGTGTAGGTGTTCTGCCAGTCGACCGAGAAGTTGCCGAAGCTGGTTTCCGGCAGCTTGTAGCGCACGCCGACGTCGTAGCCTTCGGTCTCCATCTGGCCGAGGTTGGCGAGGCCGTAGAACATGCCGGTGATGTGGCCGTCCGCGGCGCGGGTGACGTTGGCCTGCGCGCAGCGGCTTGCATCGCCGAGCACGTAGCAGTCACGCAGGATGCGGTCGACGCTGTCCGAGATGATCATGTCCTCGATCTCGTACTGGTACCAGTCGACGCTGATGTCCAGGCCCTGCACCCAACGCGGGCTCCACACCAGGCCCATGGTCTGGCTGGTGGAGGTTTCCGGCAGGAGGTTCGGGTTGGAACCGGTGAAGAACTGGTCCGGCGTCTGGCACGGGTAGCTGGTGCACGGCACCAGGCCCTGGCCCAGCTGCACGTAGCCGACCGGCACGCCAGCGGCGGTGCAGGCCGCGTTGCCGTTGACGCTGCCGACAGCGTCCACACCACACGGATCGGTGTAGTCCTCGAAGCTGCTGCCGACGCCGCCGTACAGGTTGTCGATCGACGGAGCGCGGAAGCCCTCGGCCACGGTGCCGCGGACGAGCAACTCGTCGACCGGACGCCAGGTGAAGCCGAACTTGCTGTTGGTGGTGTCACCGAAGTTGCTGTAGTCGGAGTAGCGGCTCGCGACGTTGAAGGTCAGCTCCTTGGCGAAGGCCATGTCGGCCAGCACCGGGATGTTGAGCTCGACGTAGAACTCGTCCAGCGCGTAGTCACCCTCGGTGGTGGTGGCGGCCAGGCCGGTGTACTCACCCGACTGGGCGAACGCGTCCGGCACGAAGCGGCCCGATTCCTTGCGGTGCTCGTAGCCCATCGCGATGCCCAGGTCGCCCGCCGGCAGCTCGGCCAGCGAACCCGACACGTTGGCGGTGTAGCTGGTGGTGCGGGTGGTACCGGTATCGGTGAAGTACGGGAACATGAAGGTCTGCAGGTCGGCATCGGCCAGCGAACCCTGGCCCGCGACGCCGTTCGGCAGCAGCGGGTTCCACGGACGGCAGTTGTCCAGCGAGATCGGGTCGGCGGCAGTGCCGCACTGGGCGATGCCGTCACCGTTGATGAACGACGGGCCCAGGGCCTGGCGGGTCGCGATCAGGCTGGCGTCGCCGTGGCCGGTCTTGCTCAGGCTGTTGCGGTTGAGCAGCGCGCCAACGTCCCAGTCCCAGTACTTGTCGGCCAGCTGGAAGAAGCCCTTGAAACCACCGGCGAAGCGGTAGGTCTCGAGTTCGCTGCGGGTGGTGCGCGGCACTTCCCACAGGCGGCGGCGGAAGTCGATGTCCTCGCCGACCGGATTGAACGCGCTGTCACCGGAGAGCTGGGTGTCGAACGCGAGCGACTGGTACGGGTAACCGGCGATCTGCTGGTCGGTGATGCGCTGGTTGTACAGCACGTCGGCGTCGAACGAGATCGAGTCGCTGACGTCGTAGGTGGTGCTGGCGAACACCGAGCGGCGCTCGATGCCGGTGCGCAGCATCATCTGCAGGTTGGAGTTGGCGTTGTCGGCCGTGGTGTGCGGGCGGTAGTCGGCCAGGTTGGTCGGGTCGCCGCCATCGGACAGGGTGCACCAGGTGTCGGCGCCGCCCGGGCCACACGGGCCGTACCACGAACCGTTCTGGCTGACCGGGCTGAAGCCCGAGCCCGGGTAGTCCGGACCGGCGTTGCCCCACTTGGAGAACCAGCGGTCACCGGCGAAGACCGGTTCTTCCTTCGAGTACTCGACCGAGAGGGTCGTGCCGCCGCGGTCGCTGGTCTGGCCGACGGTGAACGAGTACTGCTGGGTCTCGCCGTCGCCTTCGCCGAACTGGCCGACGTACGCGGTGGCTTCAGCGCCTTCGAAGCGCTTGCGGGTGATCACGTTGACCACGCCGGCGATCGCGTCGGAACCGTAGATGGCCGAGGCGCCGTCCTTAAGGATTTCCATCCGGTCGATGGCCGACATCGGGATCTGGCTGAGATCCTGGTAGCCGCCGGTGGTCGCGCCCAGGCGCTTGCCGTTGACCAGCACCAGGGTGCGGTTGGCGCCCAGGTTGCGGATGTCGATGTAGTAACCGCCCACGTTCTCGCCGGAGGCAAGGGCCTCGGAGCGGGAGATCGCCGGGGAGCCGGCCGAGGTCAGGTTCTGCAGCACGTCGGCGACGGAGGTGAAGCCCTGCTTCTGGATCTCCTCACGGCTCAGCGTGACGATCGGCTGCTGGGTCTCCATGTTCACGCCGCGGATGCGCGAACCGGTCACTTCGATGCGATCGAGCGTGGTCGCTTCCTGGGCAGCCGGGGCGGCTTCCTGCGCACCGGCAATGGCCGGTACAAGTGCGACAGCGACGGCAGCCGGCAACAGGCCGAGCCGCATCGCGGGACGCAGATTGCGATGAGTCATTTATCTCTCTCCAGATAATCGTTATGGGCGTGTTAAACGCCTCGCCCAAGCTACGGCCCGCCGGGCTACGCCGCTTTGCGATCGAGGCCCGGTGTCTTTGCCGAATCTGTCCTCGCGGCCATGGCCGCGGTGATCTTCGCGTTATGCCGGTAGGTACTCGCCGACATGCCGTGGCGGGCGCGGAACGCCCGCGCGAAGCTGCAGCAGTTGTCGAAACCGCAGGCCGCGGCCACCTCGCCGACCATCATCGGGCTGCCCGCCAGCAGGTCCGCCGCCCGCTCCAGCCGCAGGCGCGCCGAGGCGGCCTGCGGGCTTTCGTCATAGAGCGCGTGGTAGGTCTTGGAGAAGTACCAGCTGGAGAAGCTCGTCAGCTCGGCCAGCTCGCTGATGCGGACGACCCGGTCGCAGTGGCCTTCCAGGTACATGCGCGCACGCTGCATCCGGCCGAAGACCTGGCGCTTGCGTGAGCGGGAGCGGCCCGGGCAGCGCGTGATGCGGGCACTGAGCTCGTGCTGGATGGTGGCCAGGTGCATCAGCAGCGGCCGCAGCGCGGCGACCTCGCCACTGCCGTCGACCGCCTGCAGGGCGGCAAGGCGCGGCCGGGCCCCGCGCCAGAGGCGGGCGAACAC
>NZ_JBJXHK010000035.1:0-23478 GCF_046638635.1 Lysobacter zhanggongensis | reverse complement strand
TGGCCAGCGACGCGGCGCTGCAGCGCGCCGTTCGCCTGGCCCGGCTCGGCCGCCACGGCTGGGCGGTGGCGGAGTGGAAGGACGCACTGGAGCGTTTCGACGACCGCCAGCGGCGCATCGCGGTGGAAGTCGCGCAGGCCAACGGCTGGTTCGACCGCGGCGTCTTCGGACTGGAGTCCGACGAGCGCAACTACTACGCGCTGCGCTTCCCGCTTCACCACGACGACACCATCCGGCGCGAGGCCCGCCGCAACCGGATCGACCCGGCCTGGGTGGCGGCAGAGATCCGTGCCGAGAGCATCTTCAATCCGCAGGCGCGCTCGGGCGCGGACGCACGCGGCCTGATGCAGGTGCTGCCGTCGACCGGCGCGGCGGTGGCCCGGCGCATCGGCCAGCCTTGGGGCGGTGGCGAGAGCCTGTACGACGCCGACACCAACATCGTGCTCGGCACCGCCTACCTGCGGCAGATGCTGGACGAGTACGGCGGCAAGCCATACTTCGCGATTGCGGGCTACAACGCCGGGCCGACCCCGCTGCGCCGCTGGCAGGACGACCGGTCGGGCATGGACGCCGATTTCTGGATCGAGACGATCACCTATGCCGAAACCCGCGACTACGTCGCACGGGTGTTGGCCTTCAGCGTCATCTACGACTGGCGGCTCGAAGGCGACGCACTGCGGCTGACCGACCGGATGGAAGGACGCGTCGAAGGGCCGCGCAAACAATTCGCCTGCCCGGCCGGCTGACTTCGCCGGCATCATGGGCGGCATGAAGACCTACCTTGTCGGCGGTGCGGTGCGTGACCGGTTGCTTGGGCTCGAACCCGGCGACCGCGACTGGGTGGTCGTCGGCGAAACCCAGGCATCGATGGAAGCGGCCGGGTTCAAGCCGGTCGGGCGGGACTTCCCGGTGTTCCTGCATCCCGCCACCGGCGAGGAACATGCGCTGGCGCGGACCGAGCGCAAATCAGGTCGCGGCTATCGCGGGTTCGTCGTCGACGCCGACCCGACGGTGACCCTGGAGGAGGACCTCGGGCGCCGCGACTTCACCATCAATGCGATCGCACAGGACGTCGACGGGCAGCTGGTCGACCCGTTCGGCGGAGCCGCGGATATCGAGGCGCGCGTATTGCGGCACGTCGGCGATGCCTTCGTCGAGGATCCATTGCGGGTGCTGCGCGCGGCGCGCTTCATGGCGCGGTTCGGGTCGCTCGGGTTCCAGGTCGCCGACGAGACCATGGCGCTGATGCGCACGATGGTCGACTCGGGCGAACTGGCCGAGCTGGTGCCGGAGCGGGTCTGGCAGGAACTGCGTCGTGCGCTTGCGAGCGAACGCCCGTCGGCCTTCCTGCGCACGCTGCACGATTGCGGCGCGCTGGCGGTGGTGCTGCCCGAAGTCGATGCGCTATACGGCGTGCCCCAGCGAGCGGAGTACCACCCGGAAGTAGACACCGGGGTGCACGTGGAACTGGTTTGCGACATGGCCGCCAGGTTGGCACCGGGCGACGACCTGATCGGATTTGCCGCATTGGTGCATGACCTGGGCAAGGCCCTGACACCGGAGGACGTGCTGCCCAAGCACATCGGCCATGAGCAGGCGGGCGTGGCGCCGGTGCGCAGGGTGTGCGAACGCCTGAAGGTGCCGGTCGCGCACCGCGAGCTGGCGATCGCCTGCTGCCGCGAACATCTCAACGTGCACCGTTTCGACGAGTTGCGCGCATCGACCGCGGTGAAGCTGATCGAGCGTTGCGACGGTTTCCGCCGGCCGGAACGGATCGCGCAGATCGCGACGGTCTGCGAGGCCGACAAACGCGGACGTGCGGGTCTGCAGGACGCGCCTTACCCGTCGGCGGAGCTGTTGCGCCGGGCACACGCGGCAGCCCGCGCGGTGCGGGCGTCGGACCTGCCGGAAGGCCTGGAAGGCCCGGCGATCGGTGAGGCAATGCGTGCCGCGCGCATCCGCGCAGTAGCGGCGGCGACCGGCAAGAAGCCCTAGACCGGATCGCCGGGCACCCGTGCGGGTACCCGGCACCCCCGCGCAGGGCGTGGCTCAGAACTCGTAGCCGACGCGCGCGTAGTAGAAGCCGCCGTTGAAGCCGTACGGCGTGTGCACCGGGTAGCGCGCGCCGGCAACGCCGCTCCACGGGTTCTCGTCGGGCATCTCGTCGAACAGGTTCTGCGCACCGAGGCTGAAGTAGAGGCCCGAGGCGAACTTCCAGCCGATGTCGGCATCGACCGTCACCGCGCTGTCGCCATGGATCGGCAGCCCGCCGTCCGCCGCCAGCACCACGTCGCTGTCGAGGTGGTCCTCGTAGAACGACCCGTAGTAATGCAACCGCAGGCTGGCGTGGAACACCTGGCGCTGGTGTTCGATGCCCAGGTATCCCTTGGTCCGCGGCAGTGATTCCTCGATCTTCTTGACCCGCGCCTCGGAGATGATGCCCGGGGTGAAGTCGTCGACCTCGGTGCGGTTCCAGTTGGCCGCCAGCGAGTAGGTGGTGTCGCCGCCGAAATGCTGGCTGGTGTAGCTGGAGACGAGGTCGACGCCGGTGGTCGTGGTGTCGAAGTCGTTGACGAAGAACTTCACCTGGCTGATCGATGCCGCCTCCGGGTTGCCGCCGGCGACCAGCGCCGCGCGGTCCGCGTCGGTGACTTCGAAGCCGGCACTGAGGGCGATGCGGTCTTCGGTGTCGATGCGGTAGGCGTCGAGCGTGGTGAGCCAGCCACCGCTGTTCCAGACCACTCCGAGTGACGCATTGCTCGACTCCTCGGGCTGCAGCGGCTCGGCGCCGTAGAACGCCGCGATCGGGTTGGTCGGGGCCAGCGTGGCGCTGTCGAGCAGGTGGCCGTCCGCGAACTCCGTGATGACCTGCTCGGCGTTGGCCTGGCCCGGCGTCGGCGCACGGAAGCCGGTACTGACCGCACCGCGCAGCGCGAACGCGTCGCTGACGTCGTAGCGGCCGGTGAGCTTCCAGTTGGTGGTGCCGCCAAAGTCGCTGAAGTCCTCGTGGCGCACCGCGGCGGCCAGCAGCAGCTGCTCGGTGAGCTGGCTTTCGGCGTCGATGTAGAGCGCCCAGTTGTCGCGGCTGTGGCTGCCGGCGACGCGTGGGTTGAAGCCGTTGAAGCCATTGGAGCCGAGCGAGATACCCTGTTCGACCAGTGGGCCGATCGCGTACGACGATGGGTCGCCGGCGATGACCTCGAACTCCTCCTCGCGCCATTCCGCGCCCATCGCCAGGCTCAGCACGCCGGTGCCGAAACCGACGTCGAGGTCGCGCACGAGGTCGAAGTTGAAGTTGGTCTCGGTCTGCACGTTGGCCCCCGGCGCGAACTCGTTGTCGGCCGGCTGGTCGGGCCCGAGCGAGGCGTTGACCGTGTCGAGCATGTAGAACTCGACTTCGTTGCGGCCGCGGCTGCCGCTGATGTCCCAGTACCAGCCCTCGCCCCACATGCCCTTCAAGCCGAGTACCAGCGACTGGTCCTCCATGCGGCCGCCAAAGCGCGGGGTGAAGCCGCCGGTGAACTGCGACAGATGGGTGAAGCACTCGCCCGGCAGCGCGGCAACCGCGGCGGCGACGCCGGCATACGGCAGCAGGTTCCCGTCGGCGTCGCGCAGGGCGATGGTGGGGCAGCCGACGCCGTTGCCGGTATCGAGGTCGCCGACCAGCAGGGTCTGGCCGCCGTCATTGGAGAACACGCCGGCGCGGTCGGTCGGGTTGCGGTAGTAGAAACTGCCCTCGACGTCGCGCTTTGCGTAGTTGCCAAAGCCGTAGAAATCCACGCTGTCGCCGGAGATGCCGAAGTTGGCGACGAACTTCATGTCCTCGTGGGTCTGCGGCGAACCCCACACCTGCACCGGGTCGGCGACCCCCGGGTAACCGGCGGCGGCGACCGCCGCGGCATCGTCGCGCTGCACGCTGCGCGAGGTCGCATCGGCGCTGCGCCACTCGGCGGTCAGGGTGGCGAAGCCGCGTGCGGTCAGCGGCAACCCGACCTGCGCCGAATACTGCTCGGTGAAGCCATCGCCCTCGTAGTACTCGCCGGCGAACGCCTCGACTGCGCCGCCCTGGTCGCGCTGCCTGAGGCTGAAGTTGACCACGCCGGCGATCGCGTCCGAGCCGTACTGCGCGGCGGCGCCGTCACGCAGGACTTCCACCTGCTCCAGCGCCATCGATGGGAACACCGATATGTCCGGCCCCTGCGAGCCATCGGACAGGCCGTGGCCGAGGAAGGTGATGACCGCCGCGCGGTGGCGGCGCTTGCCGTTGACCAGCACCAGGGTGTTGTCCGGCGGCAGCCCGCGCAGGTTCGCCGGGCGCACCAGCGTCGCGGCGTCGTCGATCGGGATGGTGCTGACGTTGAACGACGGCACCAGCGTACGCATCTTGTCGAGCACGTCGACCGATGGCTGCCGGTGGAACTCCTCGCCATCGAGGATGTCGATCGGCACCGCCGAACTGGCCTCGGTGCGCGGCTTGGTGCGCGAACCCAGGACCGACACCGTGTCGAGAACCGTGGGCTCCTCGTCGGTGGTCGGCGCTGGTTGCGCCGCGACGTCGTCGAGGGACTGGGCGAATGCGGTGGAGGTCGTGGTGCTGGCCGCGAGCATGGCGGCGACCGCCACAGCAAGGCGGTGACGTGCGATGGAGCGCATATCGGTTTCCTTTCCGTGTGTCATGGACATCCCCTGTCGTCGCGCAGACTCCAGCATCCGCCGGCCACGCGCAAGCACTCGCGCGGCGACACGCGCCCGCTAAATCGTGACGTTCTTCACGGAATGGCGGTTGGGGTCCGCCTCTAGCCGCGCCTGCGGCCCAAGCGCGCATCCAACCGTTGCAGCGCGCCAGCCAGCGGCGTGGGTGACAGCAACAGTCCTGCAAGTGCACCCAATGCGTTGGCCACCGCGTCGGCGCTTTCCGCGCTGCGGTCGACCGTCATCAGGCCCTGCGCGACCTCGATAGCGATGCCGAAGGCGATCACAAGCAGCGCCGCCAGCGCCTGCGCCCGGATCCGGGCGAACAGCATCACCGCCCAGGCCGAAAGCACCGCGTAACCGACGAAATGCTGCAGCTTGTCGAAGCCGCTGATTGAAGGGCTCGGCAGGTCATCGGCGCTCCACAGCGAGCCGACGGCGACCAGCGCGAACAACATCACCCACCCCGCGACCCACAGAACCGGGTGCCGGAACGCGCGCAGCGTGCGCCCCGCCGGCCCGGCCCCGCTCACAGTCGGAAGCTCAGGTCGCCTGCCAGGAACGCGGCACCGAACTCGACGTCCTTCTCGAAGCCCATCACCTGGAAGCGCTCGCCCATCTCCGACGGCAGGGTCAGCCGCTTGACCTCGTTGGTGCGGCGCTGGCGCTCGACGGCATCATCGATCGCCTCGATCCGTTGCAGCACGCCGGCCAGGCCGTTGCCCAAGAGGAAACTGGCCTGGTTGCAGTAACCGGCGAAGTCGAAGCCCGCCGCGACGCCG
Source organism: Lysobacter zhanggongensis (assembly GCF_046638635.1). Taxonomy (NCBI): domain Bacteria; kingdom Pseudomonadati; phylum Pseudomonadota; class Gammaproteobacteria; order Lysobacterales; family Lysobacteraceae; genus Lysobacter; species Lysobacter zhanggongensis. Next base: position 18,004 of record NZ_JBJXHK010000035.1, on the reverse strand, counting down.
GCCTCGGCCAGCGCGGTGAAGTCCACCGACGCGGTGATGTCCTGCAGGCCCGGCCACAGCAACGGATCGGCATGCATGCGATGGCGGTAGTAGGCACGCAAAGTGCCGTCGTCGCGTCCGGGTTCGTAGTACTCCGCGCGCGGATGGCCGTAATCGACGAACAGCATCGCGCCACGTTGCAAGCCGCCAGCGACGGCCTGGATCCAGTACGGCAACTGCGGCAGCACCTCGCTGCGGTAGCCGGACGGGAAGCGACGCTCGAGGCGGCGCTCGATGTGCCGCACCGCATTGGTCAGGAACGCATCGGCCGGGCGCAGCACGCGCACCAGCGCGTCGTCCTCGAGTGCGACATGCTCCTCGTACACCTCGCCGGCCTCGCCGCCACCGCCGCCCTCGATCGCGAAGCGCGGGGTCGGCAGCGCATCGATGACCTCGTTGGCGAACAGCACGCCCTCCCAGTCGTCGGCAAACGGCGCATCGAGCCACTCCACCAGCTCGAACACCGGCGGGATCAGCCGCTGCTGCAGGCGATCACGCTGGCGCTGGCGCAACTCGGCGCTGGGTTCGAGGATCGCGTAGCGGTCGGGCAACGCGTCCAGCTCGAGCAGGCGCTTGAGCGCGACCTCGGCGAACGCGCCGGTGCCACCGCCCAGCTCGAGCAGGCGCGCCTGCGGGCCGATCTGCTGCAGTACCGGGGCCAGCGACTCGGCGATGCAGGCCGCGAACACCGGCCCCAGCTCCGGCGCGGTGACGAAATCGCCCGCTTCACCGAACTTGCTCGCTCCCGCGCTGTAGTAGCCCAGCCCCGGCGCATACAGCGCCAGCTCCATGAATCGCGAGAACGGGACCACGCCACCGCCCGCCTCGATCTGCTCCCGGATCAGCGTCGCCAGCCGCGCGCTGTGGGCGGCGGCGTCGGCATCGGGGACTGGCAACTTGAAGTCGGTCACGGTGGCATCCGCTGGGGCAGTCAAGCAGGATAACGGCACGCGCGGCAGCATCGCGCGAACCCACACTGGAGGAACGCCATTGGACACCCGGGTTGCCCTGGTCACCGGCAGTGCACGCCGCATCGGCGCGGCGATCGCGCGCGCGCTGCATGCCGCCGGCTACGACGTCGCCCTGCACTGCCGAACGTCCGTCCGCGAACGCGACGCGCTGGCGGCCGAACTGGAGGCACGGCGTCCCGGCAGTACGCTGCCGCTGCAAGCCGACCTGGCCGCGTTCGACCGGCTGCCTGAGCTGGTCGCCCGGGTGGTCGGCCGCTTCGGTCGGCTCGACGCGCTCGTCAACAACGCTTCCACCTTCGAGCCGACCCCGGTGGGCACCACCACGCCGGCGCAGTGGGATTCATTGATGGCCAGCAACGCGCGTGCGCCGTTCTTCCTCGCACAGGCCGCCGCCCCACACCTGGTCGCTTCGCAGGGCGCGATCGTCAACCTCGTCGACGTCTACGCCGAGCGCCCGTTGCGCGAGCACACGGTCTACTGCATGGCGAAGGCCGCGCTGTTGATGATGACGCGCTCACTGGCGCTGGAGCTCGGCCCTGAGGTTCGCGTCAACGCGGTCTCGCCAGGCGCGATCCTCTGGCCGGAGGAAAACGGTGACGCGGAGGACCGCGCGTCGATGCTGGCGCGTACCCCACTCGGCCGCACGGGCACCCCCGAAGAGGTCGCCGAGGCGGTGCGTTGGCTGGTGCAGGACGCGGGCTACAGCACCGGCCAGGTGTTGCACCTGGACGGCGGGCGGATGCTCGCCGGCTGAGTGGATCCCGGCGCGGTTCAGATCCGGACGATCTCCAACCCGGCATCGCGCTCGGCGTGCGCATCCCACAGCGCCGCCAGCGTGCGGCCGTCGCCCGGCACGATCACGTCCGGCGCGATGTCGGCCAGTGGCCGCAATACGAAAGCGTGCTTGAGCTCGGGTCGCGGAATGCGCAGGTTGCCGGGCCCGCCGAGCACGAGGTCGTCGAACAGCACCACGTCGATGTCGAGCGTGCGGTCGCCGAAGCGCGGACCGCTGCGGTCGCGGCCGTGCTCGTCCTCGAGGGCGTGCAGCCAGTCGTTGAGGGCCTGCGGGGCGAGGTCGGTCTCGATCACGGCGGCCGCGTTCAGGAAGTCGCTGCCGTCGAACCCCACCGCGCGGGTGCGGTACACCGGCGACAGGACGACGGTACCGAAGCGCCGATGGAGCGCGTCGATCGCGCCGCGCAGGTGGCGGGCCGGGTCAAGGTTGCTGCCGAGGCTGAGGTAGGCACGNGTCGAACCCCACCGCGCGGGTGCGGTACACCGGCGACAGGACGACGGTACCGAAGCGCCGATGGAGCGCGTCGATCGCGCCGCGCAGGTGGCGGGCCGGGTCAAGGTTGCTGCCGAGGCTGAGGTAGGCACGGCTCATGGCGTGGGCTTTCGGTCAGGGGCCGGATGGCGCGGCGCTCGCGGCATTGTCGCCCGCTGCCGCCCCCCCGGGCACGTCCCGCCCGAGTCGCTCCAGCGCGCCGGCCACGTCTGCCCCGCCCGGCGCCTGGTACAGCCGCAGGCCAAACTCGGGAAGCATCGCGATCAGGTGGTCGAAAATGTCCGACTGGGTGTTCTCGTACGGCTCCCACGACACCGTCGCCGTGAAGCAGTACAGCTCCAGCGGCAGCCCGGTGGCGCCCGGTGCGAGCTGCCGGACCATCAGCGTCATGTCCTGGTTGATGCCCGGATGCGCGCGCAGGTACTGCTCGACGTAGGCGCGGAAGGTACCGATGTTGGTGACCCGGCGGGTGTTGACCGGATCCTTGCCACCGGCCAGCAGCGCCTGGTTGTACTCCTCCAGTTCGCCGCGCTTCTGCTCGAGGTAGTCGTCGATCAGCGCGATCCGGCACAGCCGGTCGCGCTCGGCGGTTTCGAGGAAGCGGATCGAGCTCTGGTCGATCAGGAGCGAGCGCTTGATCCGGCGACCGCCCGACTCCTGCATGCCGCGCCAGTTCTTGAAGCTCTCGCTGATCAGCTTGTAGGTCGGGACCGTCGTGATGGTCTTGTCCCAGTTCTGGACCTTGACCGTGTTGAGCGCCATGTCGATGACGTCACCATCGGCGTTCTGGGACGGCATCTCGATCCAGTCGCCCACCCGCAGCATGTCGTTGCCGGCCAGCTGCACGCTCGCCACCAGCGACAGGATCGAGTCCTTGAACACGAGCAGCAGCACCGCGCTCATCGCACCGAAGCCCGACAAAAGCAGCAACGGAGAGCGCTCGATCAGCGTCGCGATCACGATCACGGCGGCCAACACGAACAGCACGATCTTGGTGACCTGCAGGTAGCCCTTGATCGGCCGCTCGTGCGCCCGCGGGCTGTGGTCGACGTAGAGGTCGTTGGCCGCGTCGAGCAGGCGGCTCAGCGCGAGTGCGACGGTCAGCGCGATCCACGCCAGCGCCACGTTGCGCACGACGGTGACCACGCCGGGGTGCAGTTCGGGCACCAGCGGGATCCCGGAAGCGATGATGATCGCCGGCACCACCTGCGACAGCTTGGCCAGCACCTTGCGGCGCATCAGCGCGTCGTCCCAGTGCATCGGCGAGGCCGCCGCGACGCGCCCCACCACCTGCAGCAGGATCCGCCGCGTCACCCAGTTGGCGAGCCAGGCGACCAGCAGCAGCGCGAGCAGCCCCAGCACGGGGCGGGCATAGGGGAATCCGGAAACCGGGGCGAGCAGTTCGATGCTGGCGGGATCAATCATCGGGCTAGGGTAGCGGCCGAACGCTCGATGATCACCCCGACCGCGCGCGCACCGCGCACCGCGCCCGGCTTGCTGAGCTTGAGCCGCACGTGCGACACCGCGAATTCGTCGAGGATGATCGCCGCGACTTTCTCCGCCAACGTCTCGACCAGCCCGAAGCCGGACCCGGACACGAACTCGATCACCCGCTTGCTGACCGCCTTGTAGTTGAGGGTGTCCTCGATTGCGTCGCTGGCGGCGGGGATGCGGTTGTCGAACGACATCTCGATATCGAACACCAGCGCCTGGCGGATGCGCCGCTCCCAGTCGTAGATGCCGATCAGCGCCTCGATCTCGAGGCCTTCGATGAATACCTTGTCCATGCGTCTCCTCAGACGGCGGGCAGCGTGGCCATGTCCCAGCGCGGGGTGACGCGCACCGAGGCGTCCTCGCGCTGGCCGGCCTGCAGCCGCAGCGCGCCGGCGAAGGCGATCATGGCGCCGTTGTCGGTGCAGAAGGCCGGCCGCGGGAAGCACGTACGGCCACCGCGCGCGGCGGTCATCGCGGTGAGCCGCTCGCGCAACCGCGTGTTGGCGCCGACGCCGCCGGCCACCACCAGGGTGTCGCAGCCGGCCGCGTCCAGCGCGCGCTCGCACTTGATCGCCAGCGTGTCGACCACGGCCTCTTCGAACGCGCGGGCGATGTCGGCGCGGGTCTGGTCGGTCTTGTCGCTGTCGCGCCAGGCCAGCAGCACCTGGGTCTTGAGCCCGCTGAAACTGAAGTCGAGGCCGGGCCGGTTGGTCATCGGCCGCGGGAACCTGAACGCACCCGCGCGCCCCTGGCCGGCAAGCGCCGCCAGCTGCGGTCCACCCGGGTACGGCAGGCCCATCAGCTTGGCAGTCTTGTCGAAAGCCTCGCCGGCGGCATCGTCGAGCGTCTCGCCGAGCAAGCGATAGCGGCCGATCGCGTCCACCGCGACCAGCTGGGTATGGCCACCGGAGACGAGCAGTGCGACGAACGGCGGCTCCGGCCGGCCGCGCAGCGGATCGCTCTGGTCGTCCTCCATCAGCGGCGCCAGCAGATGGCCTTCCATGTGGTGGACCGCGACCGCCGGCACGTCGAGCGCCCAGGCCAGCGCACGCGCGACCCCGGCCCCGACCAGCAACGCGCCCACCAGCCCCGGGCCGGCGGTATACGCCACCCCGTCGATGTCATCGACCGCCATGCCGGACTCGGCCAGCGTCTGGCGGATCAGCGGCAGCAGTTTTCGCACGTGGTCGCGGCTGGCGAGCTCCGGCACCACGCCCCCGTACTCGGCATGCAGGGCGATCTGGCTGTAGAGCGCGTGCGCGCGCAGGCCGGCTTCCGTGTCGTACACGGCCACGCCGGTCTCGTCGCAACTGGTTTCGATACCGAGGACTTTCATGCAGCCGATCTGGGGTCGCGCAGGCGCGATTGCGAGTGGGCACGCCGGTGGCGTGCCGGGCCCGCAAGGATAGCCCGCGCCGGGGTATCGGGGCCCGGCACGACCGTGGCTCGCCTGCCGCGGGTCAACGGCTGGTCGGCACCCGGCAGATGGTGTGGGACCGGTCGTCGGCGACGATCAGGGCGCCGCGCGGATCCACCGTCACGCCGACCGGGCGGCCGGAGGTTTTGCCGTCGACCCGGACCCCGGTGACGAAATCGACCGGGTCACCGGCGGGGCGGCCGTTGCGGAACGGCACGAACACGACCTTGTAACCGACCGGCTCGCTGCGGTTCCAGCTTCCGTGCTCGCCGACGAAGGCCCCTTCGGCGAACGCCGCGCCCATCGCGGGCGTCGAGAAGTCCAGCCCGAGCGCCGCCACGTGCGAGCCGAGCGCGTAATCCGGCACGATCGCCGCGGCGACCTTCTCCGGGTCCTGGGGCATTACCCGCGGGTCGACGTTGCCGCCCCAGTAGCTGTACGGCCAGCCGTAGAAGCCGCCCTCGCGGACCGACGTCAGGTAGTCGGGGACGAGGTTGGGGCCGAGCTCGTCGCGCTCGTTCACCACCGCCCAGAGCTGGTCGGTGCCCGGCTGGATCGCCAGCGCGGTCGGGTTGCGCAGCCCGGTTGCGTAGGGACTGTGCATGCCGGTCTGCGGATCGATCCGCCACACCATCGCGCGGTCGACCTCGGCGGTCATGCCACGCTCGGTGATGTTGCTGTTGGACCCGATGCCGACATAGAGGAACCGCCCGTCGGGGCTGGCCGTCATCGCCTTGGTCCAGTGGTGGTTGATTTCCGACGGCAGCTTGGTGACTTCGACCGGTTCCGCGCTGGCACGGGTCTGGCCCTCGGTGTAGTCGAAACGGACCAGCGCACCCTGGTTGGCGACATACAGCGACCCGTCCACAAGCGCGAGCCCGTAGGGCGCGTCGAGGTTCTCGGCGAACACCGTCTGCAGTTCATAGGTGCCGTCGCCGTCCGCGTCGCGCAGCAGGGTCAGGCGGTTGCCGCTCTCGACCGACGTGGTGCCAGCCGACTTGATCGGCCCGGCGACCACGTCCTTGGGCTTGAGCTTGGGTGCGTTGCCGCCACGGCCCTCGGCCACCAGGATGTCGCCGTTGGGCAGCACCAGCGTCTGCCGCGGGATCAGCAATCCGGTCGCGATCGCGTCGATGCGGTAGCCGTCGGGCACGACCGGCCTGCGGTCGCCCCATTCGCCCGGGTCGGCGATGACCATGCTCGGCAGCAGGCCACGTTGCGGCTCGGGCAGTGTCGGGCTGGCGCCATACTCCGGTGGCGGGGGATTGCCACCGCATCCAGCCAGCAGCACTACGGCGGCGATCGCGGTGCACGCGACACGGCGGTTCATGGCGCACCCCGACGATATCCGGAGAAACCGAGCCAGGTCGCCACGCAGGCCAGCAGGAAGACCACCGCCGACAGCACCACCGCCTCGGGCATGATCGCCCACGCGTCCTGGCCGTGGACCAGCGCGTTGACCACGCCGAGCGCGAACGTTACGACCAGCAGTACGAAGTACGGCACGCCGCGGCCCTTGCCGGCCCGGAACAGGTCGACAAGCGCGAATACCAGGGCCACGCCGACGAGGACCATCGCGCCGACAATCAGCCACGAGGCGAAGTTGCTCCACTGGATCTGGTGACTCGCGCGGTACGCGAGGTCGGTCAGCAGGGCGCCAAGCAGCAACGGCAGCGTCCCGGCCAGCACGACCGCGTGCAGCGGGTGGATCGCGAGCGGGGCCCGCGGTGACGGATAGTCGCGCACGTGATGCGCGTGGGGATGTGGATCGGCAGCGACGGCCACGGCGGTCCTCCTGGGTGCGGGTGGGCAGGGCGCGCGCGGCGAATGGGACATCGCCGCCCGGGCATCACCCGGCAGCTTCCCGCCCGTGGTGTCATGTCGCCGTGAGGCGACGCGGTTCGCCCACCAGCCGAACCTGTCACATCCGCCCCGCCCGTTCGTTCCTGAAGGCAACAACCCCTGACACAAGGCCGACGATGAACGACGCAGCTCCCGCGATGGACCCGGTCGGACATGACGACTTCCTGGCTGCCCGGCGGGGCGACCGCAACGCCTTTGCGCGGCTGGTGCTGGCGACGCAAAGGACCGTCACCGCCGTTGCGCTGGCGGTGACCCGCGACGTGCAACTGAGCGAAGACATCGCCCAGGACACGTACGCGAAGGCGTGGCAGCGGATCAGTGCACTGCAGACGCCCGAGAGCTTGCTGCCGTGGTTGCGCCAGGTGACGCGCAACGGGGCGATCGACCAGGTGCGCAGGCGCCGCCACCTGGAAGTCGCGCTCGACATGGACGACCCACGCATCGAGGGTGCGGCCGGACGCGGGCCCGAACCCGACGCCTGGCTGCACGACAGGCAACGTTCCGGACAGCTGGCGCGCGCGCTGGACGCCATACCCGACGACAGCCGCGAAGTGCTGCTGCTGTATTACCGCGAGGGCCAGAGCAGCCGCCACGTGGCCGCCTTGCTTGGCCTCAGCGACGCCGCGGTACGCAAACGGCTGCAGCGCGCCCGCGATGCATTGCAGTCCGAGGTGCTCGCGCAGGTCGGCGAAGTGGCCCGGCACAGCGCCCCCGGCGTTGCCTTCGCCGCACTGGTGGTGGGTTCCCTGGGGCCACGCGAGGCCGCGGCGGCCACCACCGCATCGGCCGCGGGCGCCAAGTGGGCCCTGGGTGCGATCGCCAGCGTGCTGGCGGCCCTGGCATTGGTCCTCGGCGCGGTGCTCATCGACGTCCGCCTCGCGATGCGGCGGGCCCGCAGCCGCGCCGAACGCCATGCCCTGCTACGCCACGGGCTGGTCTACGCCGCGGTGATGGCGAGCTTTGTCGGCATCCTGTTCTGGTCGAGGCACGGCGACTGGTCGCAGGCCCGGCTGCTGGCGGTGTCAGCGGTCTACGCGCTGGTGATCATCGCGCTGGGCGCGGCCCGCGCACGCATCCATCGCCGACATCGGAGGCGATGAAATCCAGCAATCGCTGCGTCGCAAAACACGCCGCCGCTTCCGCGACTGGTGGGCCCACCAGGACTCGAACCTGGAACCAAAGGATTATGAGTCCTCTGCTCTAACCATTGAGCTATAGGCCCGCGGGGCGGGAATTGTAGCCCCGAAACGACGAAGCCCCGCGTTGTGCGGGGCTTCGTGCGTTGCTTCGCTACGTCGGATCAATCGATGTCGAGGAAGCTCCTGAGCTGCTCCGAGCGGCTCGGGTGGCGCAGCTTGCGCAGCGCCTTGGCCTCTATCTGGCGGATGCGCTCGCGGGTGACGTCGAACTGCTTGCCGACTTCCTCGAGAGTGTGGTCGGTGTTCATGTCGATGCCGAAGCGCATGCGCAGCACCTTGGCCTCGCGCGGCGTCAGCCCGGCGAGCACGTCGCGCACCGTCTCCATCAGGTTGATGTCGGTGGTGGCGTCGACCGGGGACATCACATTGGTGTCCTCGATGAAGTCGCCCAGGTGGCTGTCCTCGTCGTCACCGATCGGCGTCTCCATGGAGATCGGCTCCTTGGCGATCTTCATGACCTTGCGGATCTTGTCCTCGGGCATGTCCATCTCTTTCGCCAGCTCTTCCGGCGTGGCCTCGCGGCCGTACTGCTGGAGCATCTGGCGGGAGATGCGGTTGAGCTTGTTGATCGTCTCGATCATGTGCACCGGGATGCGGATGGTGCGCGCCTGGTCGGCGATCGAGCGGGTGATCGCCTGGCGGATCCACCAGGTGGCGTAGGTCGAGAACTTGAAGCCGCGGCGGTGTTCGAACTTGTCGACCGCCTTCATCAGGCCGATGTTGCCCTCCTGGATGAGGTCGAGGAACTGCAGGCCACGGTTGGTGTACTTCTTGGCGATCGAGATCACCAGGCGCAGGTTGGCCTCGACCATCTCGCGCTTGGCCTTGCGGGCCCTGGCCTCGCCATAGGCCATGGTGCGGCTGATCTCGCGCAGGTCCGACAGCGACACGCGCATCGCCTGCTCCAAGGCCAGGGTGGCCTCCTGCTCGGCGATGATCTGGTCCTTGACGTCGCGCAGCCCCGACGCCCACTTCTGCTTGCGCTTGAGCAGCTCGTCGACCCACTCGACGTTGGTCTGGTTGCCGTCCCAGGAACGGATGAAGTCCTTGCGCGGCATCTTGGCGACGCGCGTGGCCAGCTCCAGGATGCGACGCTCGTGCAGCTTGATGCGGGCGACGGTGTCGCGCAGGTTGCGCACGAGGATGTCGGTCAGCGGCAGCGGCAGCTTGAAGGTGACGAAGATCTCCGCCATGTCCTCGCGAAGCTTGACCACCGACTTGTGGGCCGGGCCGTGCTTGGCGTAGGCCTTCTCGAACTTGGCGTACAGCGCGCTCAGCGCCTCGAAGCGGACCTCGACCTCGGCCGGGTCGGGGCCGGTCGGACCCTCGTCGGCGGCGGCGGTGTCGTCATCGTCCTCGTCGCTGTCATCGTCGGTCTCGGCTTCGGCAGTAGCGTCCTCGGCCTTGTCCTCGGTCTCGACGGTCACCGGCGAAGCGGCCACGGTCGGGTCCTCGAGCTGATCCAGGAAGCCGACCAGCAGCTCGGCCAGGCGCTTCTTGCCGGCCTTGTGCAGCTCGTAGTCCTGCAGCACCAGGTCGATCGTGCCCGGGAACAGCGCCAGCGAGGCCTGGACCTGGTTCAGGCCCTCCTCGATGCGCTTGGCGATCGCGATCTCGCCCTCGCGGGTAAGCAGCTCGACCGTGCCCATCTCGCGCATGTACATGCGCACCGGATCGGTGGTGCGGCCACCCTCGGCATCCAGGCCGGTCAGGGCCGCGGCGGCCTCCTCGGCGGCGGTGTCGTCGACGTCACGGCCGCTGCCGCTCTCGCCGGCGAGCAGCAGGGTTTCGGCATCGGGCGCAACCTCGTGCACCTGGATGCCCATGCCGTTGATCATGCTGATGATGTCTTCGATCTGCTCCGGATCGACGATGTCGTCGGGGAGGTGATCGTTGACCTCGGCATAGGTCAGGTAGCCCTGCTCCAGGCCCTTGCTGATCAGCTGCTTGATGTCGGACTGGGGGGCCTGACGTTCGTTGGCCATACGGCTGCGCCACCACGTTATTGGGGGGAAATGAACCTTCTATTATACCAGCCGGCCGCCGCGGCCGCTGGCGCGGACGGGGATCGGGGCCGGCGCGGCCGGTCAGGACCGCAACAGGAAGGTCACCGGACCGTCGTTGGTCAGGCTGATCACCATATGGGCGCCGAAACGGCCGGTTTCCACCCCGCCGGCATGCAGTTGCCGGCACGTTCGCAGCAGATCGTTGAACAGCGGTTCAGCCTGAGCGGGTGGGGCCGCGGTGCTGAAACCCGGTCGCATGCCACTGGCGGTGTCGGCGGCGAGCGTGAACTGGCTGACCAGCAGCAGGCCGCCGCCCGTCGCCGACAGCCCCAGGTTCATCCGCCCCTCGGCATCGGCGAACACGCGGTAACCCAGCAGCCGGCGCGCCATGCGTTCGACCTGCGCGGGGCCGTCGCCGGGTTCGACCCCGACCAGCGCGAGCAGGCCGGGCCCGATGGCGCCGACGGTCTCGCCGTCGACGCGGACGCTGGCTTCGGTGACGCGCTGGATCAATGCGAGCATCGGCGGCTCCCGGCGGGACCGGCAGCCTAGTCGGCCGCGCCGCCCGATGCCACTGGCCGCTGCCAACGGTCGATGCGCGCGCGTCGCTACACTGCCGCGATGACCCGACTTGCCGCGCGCCTGCTGTTCCTGTTCGCCACGCTGGTGGCACGCCTGCCGTGGCGCTGGCTCACCCGGCTGGCCGATGCCCTGGCCGACGCCGCGATCCGGCGGTCGAGCCGAGAGGCGCGCATCACCGCACGCAACCTCGAGCTGGTGCGGGCGGACGCATCGGCGGACGAGCACGCGGAGTTGCAGCGGGCGGTGATGCGCAGCACCACCCGGCAGGTGTTTGAAACCCTGCGCCTGTGGACCGGCCCGCGCACAGGCAACCTGGCGATGATCCGCGAAGTCCACGGCGCCGCGCACCTTGACGCCGCGATAGCCGCTGGCAATGGTGTGATCGTGGCCGCCCCGCACTTCGGCAACTGGGAACTGCTCAACCAGTGGCTCGCCGCGCGCACGCCGCTGGCAATCCTCTATGCCCCGCCCGAATCCAGGGTCGGGGAGGCGTTCCTCAACCTCGCCCGCGCGGACGAGGACGCGGCACGGATCACCCAGGTGCGGGCCGATGGCGCCGGGGTGCGCCAGCTGTTCAAGCGCCTGGCCGCGGGTGGGGTGGTCGGCATCCTGCCCGACCAGCAGCCCAAGCGCGGCGATGGCGAGTTCGCTCCGTTCTTCGGTCTCCAGGCGCTGACGATGACGCTGCTGGGCCGACTGGCCACCCGCAGCGGCGCGATCGTGCTGATGGCGTGGTGCGAGCGGATCGACGACGAGGGGCGCGGTCCGGCGTTCGCACTGCACGTGGAGCCTGCACCGGCGGCGGTGTCCGACCCGGACCCGGCCACGAGCGCCGCCGCACTCAACGCCGCGGTCGAGCGCATCGCCCGGCGCGATCCCGCGCAGTACCAGTGGACCTACAAGCGCTTCTCCGTCCGTCCGCCCGGCAGCGGCGAGGAAAATCCGTACTGGCCCGGGTGCTACTGAGACCCTGCCGATCGCGCGATCGGGGATTACAGTCGCTGGTCGGGATGACGCGCGCGGCGCGGTCCGGGTCGAGATCGGAGGGGGAGCGACGATGGGATTGAGCAACCGGGGACCGACATGCACCTAATGCCACCCGCCGATGAAACGGCGGGATCCGTTGCCGCTACGTGGCAGCCGTTGCCGTCGCGGTCACGGCCGTTGTTCCTGATCGGCGCCGTCGTGCCGCTGGCGATTGCCGGCCTGGTGGCCGGTGGCTTCGTCGCCCTGATCGCCAGCACGGTGCTGGACCTCCCGCGCACGTTGGTCGTGGCGTGCATTGCCGGCCTGGCGGGCCTTGTGGGCGCGGCATTCGGCGTCTGGCTGGGAACCAGCCAATACCGACACACCGCGTGGCGACTGGACGAGCAGGGACTGGCGGTGCGCCGTGGCCGGCTGTGGCAGCGCGAAACCCGGGTACCGGCCAACCGGGTCCAGCACCTCGACATCAAGCGCGGGCCACTGCAACGCGGGCGTGAGCTGTCCACCCTGGTCGTGCACACGGCCGGCACGCGCCACAGTTCGGTCACCGTGCCCAACCTCGATGCCGCCGACGCCGAACGCCTGCGCGAGCGCCTCGGCCGTGCCATCGACGCCGAAGATGACTGAGCCGTCGCCCCCAGCGCCGGTGGTCACCGACACGGCCGGAGCCGCGCCGGAGCGACGGCTGCACCCGATGTCCTGGTTGTTCGTGCTGGTCGCCCAACTGCGCCAGTTCATCGTCCCGTTGCTCGCCCTGCTGGTGTTCGGCCAGGGCGATCGCAACGAGCTGTGGCCGCTGATCGGCGTCGGCGTGCTCGCCCTGTTCTCGCTGTGGCAATACTTCACCTACCGCTACGGCGTGGCCGACGATGCGCTGGTGGTCCGCAGCGGGTTGCTCGAGCGCAGCGTGCGGGTGATTCCGTTTGCAAGGATCCACAACGTGGCGCTGCAGCAGTCGGTGTTGCACCGGCTGTTCGACGTCGCCGAAGTCCGGCTGGAGTCGGCCGGTGGAAAGAAGCCCGAGGCCGAGATGCGCGTGCTGCGCCTGGACGACGCGCTCGCGCTGGAGGCGCTGGTGCGTCGCCGCGGACGGGACGCCGGCGCCGCCGTAGCCGGCGCGGAAGTCGACGCACCGACCCCGCTGCTGGAACTGTCCACCGCCGAGGTACTGCGGCTCGGACTGGTCTCAAACCGCGGCCTGATCCTGGTCGGCGCCGCTTTCGCGGGCGTCTCGCAGTTCAATCGCGAACTCATCCCGCAGCTGTTCGACCGCTGGGGCGAGGCATTGTTCGGCTGGGCCGGGGAACACGGCTTCGGCCCGGCGCAGTACGTGCTTGCCGGCACCAGCCTGGTACTGCTGGCGATCGTGCTGCTGCGCGTGCTTTCAGTGGTGCTGGCGCTGTTGCAGTACCACGGCTTCCGCCTGAGCGAACACGGCCGTCGATTGACCGTCGAGCGGGGACTGGCCGCGCGCTGGCGAACCAGTGCCTCGCGCCGGCGCATCCAGGCCTGGACCCTGCGGGAGGGGCTGATGCACCGCTGGCTGCGGCGCCGCTCGCTCGATGTCGATACCGCCGTCGCCGAGGACCAGAACCAGCAGCGGGCCCTGCGTGAAGTCGCCCCGATCGCCACCCCCGACCGCTGCACGGCGCTGATCGACCACCTGTTGCCACGTGCGCGCTGGGACGAATTGAAATGGCAGCCGCTGCCCCGGCGCAGCTGGTGGCGGCTGTGGTTGCCGTCGGTGCCGCTGGCGCTGCTGGCGACCGCTGTCCTGACGTGGCACTTCGGCCACGCGGGGCTATTGGCGCTGGCGTGGTTGCCCTGGTCGGCCTTCGTCGCCCGACGCCATGCGGCGCGCGCCGCGTGGGCGATCGGTCCGGCACTGGTGGCCGTGCGCGAGGGCTGGCTGACCCGACACTGGCGCTTCGCCGAGCTGGACAAGCTGCAGGCACTGCACCTGGTGCGCTCACCCCTTGATCGGCGATGCGGCACGGCGACGCTGTGGCTGGACACGGCCGGCGCCTCGCCGATGGCACCGCCGCTGAGGTTGCGCTTCCTGCCGGTCGCCGAGGTTGAAGCGGTCTACGAGCGGCTGTCCCGGGAGGTCGCGCGGCGTCCGCTGCGCTGGTGACGCCGGTAGCGCCTCAGCCGCCGCGCAAGTGCGCCAGCCCGGCCAGGTAGAACGCCTCGATCTGCTCGAGCTTCGATTCGATCCGGAACTGCTCCATCGGGTACGCCATCCGTCGCTGTCCGCCGGCGACCATCCGCTGCAGGGCGAGCGCCATCGCATCCGGGTCGTCGACCGGCACCAGCGGTGACTGCAGTTGCGGCGCGAGGTGGCGCGCGCCATCAGTGGCGGTGGCCACGATCGGCAGTCCGGCCTGCATCGCTTCGAGCAGCACCAGCCCGAACGGCTCGCGGCGCGCGGCACTGACGAAACCGTCGAACGCGGCCAGCCAGTCGTGCGGGCGCTCGGCGAAACCCGGCATGAGCACGTCGTTGCCGGCGCGCTTGCGCAATGCATCCCACGCGCTGCCCTGCCCGACGATCGCCAGGCGCGCTCCCGGCAACCGTGCGCGCTCGAACGCGTCGACCAGCACGTCCAGCCCCTTGCCCGGCTCGGCGCGCCCGAGGGCACCTATCAGGAACGTGTCGTCATCAATGCCGTGCTCGGCGCGCAACCGCGCCCGTGCGTCGGTCGTCGGCGTGCGCGGCAGGGTCCAGTTGTCGATCTGCACCGAGCGCTCGCGCAGGCCTGGCGGGATGTCGGCCATCTGCCACGGCGCGATCGCGATCAACCCGTCCAGCTTGGCGTGCTGGCGTGGCTTGTAGGCGATGTGCAGGGTCGCCACCCGCAGGCAGTCGCGCCCTTCCAGCCCGTGCAGCGCGCGACAGCCACCGCTGAGGTGGGCGTGGGCGACGTCCGGGCGGAGCCGCCGCAGCAAGCGGCGGGCCTGCCACGAGGCAGCCAGGTTGCCGACCACCTCCACCCGCACCTTCGGGTGCACCCGGTGGGCGATCGCGTCGATGCGGTCTGCGGTGCCCGCGCGGCGCAGCACGAGGGTGACGTCGTGGTTGGCGGCCTGAGCGGCGGCCAGTTCGAGCGCATGCCGCTCGCTGCCGGCGAACCGGCTGGTCAGCAGCAGGTGGACGATGCGCATCAGGCGGGTCCCCAGTAGCGCAGGCGGCGGCGCAGCTTGAACTTGCGCCACGGGTCGAGCGGGCGGCGCTTCAGCGAGGCCACGCCGCCCTCGGCGATGAAGCGGTCGACCGCTTCCAGGGTACGTTCGCTCGAGCGACCGTCGCGGTAAGGATGGATGGCGTCGGCGAACGTCCGGATCGCGGCCATCAGCTCCGGCGGCCGCGACAGCGCGCGCTCGATCGCCGGCTCGAAGTCGGCCGCATCGTCGATGTCGATCAGCTGCGGACCCGGGCGACGGTTGCGGAACGTCACCACCGGCTTGCCGGTAAGCAGGAACTCGCTCAGCGCCGAGGAGGTGTCCGAGCACATCATGTCGACCTGGCCGAACAGGTCGAGGATGTTGTCGTCGTCGGCGAACCGCAGGTGTTCGTTCTCCAGCGCTCGATACATCGCCACCACTTCCGGGTCGGTCTTCGGGTGCAGGGTGACGATCCACCGCCAGCGCCCGTCGCGCGAGAGCCGCCGGACCTCGTCGTGCAGGGTCCGCGCCGCGCTCCACGAGGGGGAGAACGTCGAGTGGTAGAGGATCACCGGCGGTTGCCGCACCGGCGGCAGCGTGTCGGGCAGCTGCGTCATGAACGGGTCGAGCTTGGGCCAGCCGGTCTCGATGACACGGAAGAAGCCGTGCCGGCGGGCGAGCGCCTCGAACGCGCGGGTGTCCTGCGGACCGGTGGTGCAATACAGGTCGAAGAACGGCCGGATGTAGATGTGCCTGGGCTTGCCGGCGTCGAAGCCGTGGAAGGTCTGCACCTTCACGCCCGGGAAAAAGTGCGGCAGCGCGTTGCTCGAGGTGAACACCGCGGTGGGGTTCCACCGGCGCACCTGCTCGACGGTCACCAGCCGGCGTTCGTCGGCGGTGAGCTCGTTCGGACCCTCGTCCTCGCGACCATCGAAGAACCACGCGACCTCGTCGCCGCGCGCGCGCGCGGCGTCCTGCAGCGGGCGCAGGATGCCCAGCGCGTAACGCACCGACCCGTACAGCAGATACCGGTTGTTTCCCATCATCACTCCATTGTCGCCGCCGCGAAGCCCGCGCGGAAAGCCGCGTCGCCGTCCTCGAACCGCGTGCGTGCACGCTGCCCGAGCGCGGCGCGTTCGGCCGGCGCCATCGCCAGCACCTGTTCAACCGCCTGCTCGACCGCTGCGGGCGCCACATGGAAGCTGCGCGCCAGGCCGAGCGTGCCGGTGCGCGCCGCCGTCACCAGCACGCCAGTGGTGGCATCGACCAGCTCGTTCATCGGTTCGCCATCGACGGTCATCACCACCGCGCCGACGCTCATCGCCTCCATCAGGCAATGGCCGAAGCCCTCGGCCTCCGACGGCGCGATGTGGAACCGGCAGGCGTTCTGCAGCCGCCGCAGCTCCGCGTCATCGATGCGCCCGATACGGTGGTCGATGTTGTCGGCGGGCGCTCCCGGCCGCGCGTACCGCGGCCCCTGCACCACCACCAGCGTGGGCCACTCGGGGTGTCGGCGCCACGCCTCCAGCACCGCCTCGGTGCCCTTTACCGGACTGCGGCCGGCCAGGTGCAGGAAGGTGTCCGTGCGGACCACGTCCGCGTCGAGCCGGTCCTCGCTGGTGAAGCCGACGAACCGGGTCGCACACCCGAGTGCACCGAAAATACGCTCCGCGTGGCGGGTCTTGCACAGCACGCCGTCCAGCCGCGGCAACACCGGACGCCACTTGTCGCGGAACCACTCGGGGTTGGGCATCAGCAGGTTACGCCGGCCGAGCCCAAGCGACAGGGGGTACAGGTGCTCCAGCGAGATCTGCACGTCGGCGCGACCGCGCCAGCCCCGGGCGATCCACATGCCGGCTTCGCGCAGCATGCGCACGCCCTTCTCGTTGCCAAAGCCCACCACCTCGACGTCGTGCCCGGCCCGCTCCACGAGCGAGGCGACCAGCTGCATGTCGCGGCTCAGCCCGGCACCGTTGTCCCGTCCGAGGATCCTGACCAGTGCCATGCAACGCCTGCCCGCAACGAAAAACGGTCGCCAGCATAGCCGCCGGCGCGCTTCACCGACGCGCCGGGCCGGCCGCGTTCACACTTTGCGCAGGCGCGCGTAGAAGAACCCGTCCATCCCCGCCTCGCCCGGCAAGCGCTGGCGTCCGGCGCCGCTGACGCGGCCGAAGCGGTCGTCCAGCGGCTCGGCGCGTGCATCGGGGGTGCGCGCGAGGAAGCGGTCCACCTGAGCCGCGTTCTCCTCGACCAGCACCGAGCAGGTCGCATAGAGCAGCACGCCACCGGGCGCCAGGGTGCGCCACAGGCTGTCGAGCAGGCCGGACTGGGTCGCGACCAGTTGCTCCAGGTCGGACGCTCGGCGGTGCAGCAGGATGTCGGGCTGGCGGCGGACGATGCCGGTCGCCGAACACGGTGCATCGAGCAGGATCGCGTCGAACGCCGTGCCCTCCCACCAGGCGTCGAGGTCACACCCGTCGGCGGCGTGCAGCGACGCGCCCTCCAGTTGCAGCCGCCCGAGCGTCGCCGCGACCTGCCGCAACCGCCGGGGATCAATGTCGAGCGCGACCAGCCTGAGCGAGGGCGCGCGTTCGAGCAGGTGCGCGGCCTTCCCGCCGGGCGCGGCGCAGGCATCGAGCACGCGCGCACCGGGCGCTGGCGCGAGCGCATCGGCCACCCGCTGGGCGGCACCGTCCTGCACCGACACCAGGCCATCGGCGAAGCCCGGCAACAGGGCGACCGGAACGGCGGTGTCCAGCCGCAGGGTATCGGGCATGCCTTCCACCGGCTCGGCATGTATGCCGGCGTCGCGCAGGCGCCCGGCGTACTCGTCGCGCGACACTCGGCGGGCATTGACGCGCAGCCACAGCGGTGGCGGCTCGGCGGATGCGGCGAAGATGGCGTCGTGCTGGTCGGGCCAGTCCGCGGCGACTTGCGCACGCAACCAGTCCGGCCACTGCGCGCGCGGATCACCGGCCGGAAGCCCCTCGCGCTGCG
>NZ_JBJXHK010000034.1:0-23936 GCF_046638635.1 Lysobacter zhanggongensis | reverse complement strand
GCCACAGCCCGGCCGCGGCGAGCCACGCCGCCGGGCCGCAGACGAACCACGGCACGCCGGCCACGCCTCAGGCCTCCCCGCTTCGAAGCGGACCGGCGTTGCTGCGTGCATCGGCCGTGGAGTGGCGCATCCGGACGCTCCGCGGCCACAACCGCGGCCGCCTGCGGCCGGCCACCCTGAAACGGGCAGCCGGTCACAAGGTCAACGCAATAGTCGTGCCAGTCCGGCGCACGGTCAGTCGGTCCCGTGGTGCTTGCCCTGCCACGGGCGGTACCACTCGCGCAGGCGGACCAGGTCGGCCTCCATGTCGTGGCTGGTCGCAAATGGTGGCCCGATCCCGATCACCCGGTCGGGATAGTGGAAGTACACCGGCAGGACCGGCACCTGGGCGGCGTGCGCGATCTTCCAGAAGCCGGTCTTCCAGCGCGCCACCGGCTTACGGGTGCCTTCGGGTGCGATCCCGAGCCAGAACCGGTCGGCGCCCCGGAACTGCTGGGCCATCTGCCCGACCACGCCGCTGGCCGCCCCGCGGTTGATCGCGATGATGCCCAGCGCGCGCATCAGCGGACCCAGCGGTCCCCAGAACAGCTGATGCTTGCCGAGGATGCGTATATCGAGCCCGAGAGCCAGTTTGGCCGCAAAGCCCCAGATGCCGTCCCAGTTGGACGAGTGTGGCGCACCGATCAGCACCACGCGCGGCAGGTCGGGGAACTCCCCCACCACGCGCCAGCCACCGAGCCGCAACACGCTGCGGCCGATCCACCGGGACAGGCGGTGGCGCGGCACGCGAGGGACGCTCGGTGGCAACGACGGCACAATGTCGTCGGTCGGTGGATGCATCGTTCGGTGTCAGTCCCAGTCGCGCCCAGCGCGCCCCTGCTTGATCGTACTGCGTTCGCGCTTGCCGGCCAGGCGGCGCTCCCGCGAGCCGCGGGTCGGCTTGGTCGCGACGCGTTTTTTTGGCGCGTGCAGGCCGGCCTCGATGAAGTGGGCGAGGCGTTCGCGCGCATCCTGGCGGTTGCGGTCCTGGGTGCGGAAGCGTTGCGCCGCCAGCACCAGCACGCCATCACCGGTGACGCGGCGGTCGCGCCGGGCCAGCAGGCGCTCGCGCACCGGCTCGGGCAGCGAAGGCGAGCTGGCGATGTCGAAACGCAACTCGACCGCGGTGGCGACCTTGTTGACGTTCTGCCCGCCGGGCCCGGCCGAGCGCACGAATCGTTCGACCAGCTCGGACTCGGGAATGCGGATGGCGCCGACCTCGATCATGCCGGTGATTCTAGGGCAGCGGGTCTGACGCCAGCGCACGCCACCCACCCCTGTAGGAGCGACGTAAGTCGCGACCTGTACATCGCCCCCAGCGTCCGGCGCGTCGCGACTTACGTCGCTCCTGCGGCGGGCGCTGCCTGCGGGATCTCGAACAGCGCGAGCGCCCGGGCGAATTGTGCATCCACCTGCGCACTCGCCTCGATACGCTCGCCCGTGTGCGGATGCACGAACGCCAGCCTTCGCGCGTGCAACAGCATCCGATGGATGCCCAGCATCCGGAACGCGCGGTTGTGGCGGCCGTCGCCGTGGCTGGTGTCGCCGATCAGGTGGTGCGAGGCGTGCTTGAGGTGGCGCCGGATCTGGCGAAAGCGGCCGGTTTCCGGGCGGGCCTCCAGCAAGGCATATCTCGAAGTGTCGAAGCCAGAGGACGGCCAGTCGCATTGCGCCCGGGCCAGCACGCGGAAGCGCGTCACCGCCGGTTTCTTCACCGGCTTGCCGGGACCGCCGTCGAGGTCGTGGTCGATGGTGAAGACGTCTTCTTCCGGCCATCCCCGGCAGACCGTCCAATAGTCCTTCTCGACCTCGCGCGACATCAGCACCTTGCCGAGCGCGGACGCGGTGTCACGATCGAACGCGCACAGCAGGCATCCGCTGGTCGCGCGGTCGAGGCGGTGCACCAGGAAGATCGGTCGGCCGAACTGCACCCGCAGCCGGTCGGCGACGAAATCGCTCTCGCCGCGCGCCAGCGCACTGTCATGGACCATCAGCCCGGCGGGCTTGTTGACGACCGCGAGCCACTCATCGCGATGCAGCACCTCGAGCGCGAGCGCGGCGGGGTCGACGGTCATGCGCCCGACCCACGCGGACAACCGTCGTGCATTGCGCGCGCCTGCAGGAGCGACGTAAGTCGCGATCGGCAGCCGAAACGGGCGCACGATTCCACGATCGCGGCTGAAGCCGCTCCTACCCGGGCGCGGGCCCGTGCGACGGCAACCACCTGCTACCGCCGCGGCCAGGCGGCGAGCAAGGCCCACAGCCCGCCGAGACCGGCGATCCACGATGCGGCCGGCACGGACCACAAGGTCGGCCCACCCGACTCCAACCCGTACAGCACCGCGGCGGCGACCAGCAGGCCGGTGCCGAGGATCGCGGCGACGGTGCGCTTCTGCGCTTCGCGCACGGTGCGGGTGAGCTCTGCCAGGTCGTTGGAGCGCATCCGCAGCTCGTGCCGGCCCTCGACCTGCTGGGTCAGCCAGGCATGCAGCAACCGCGGCATCTCCGGTGCATGCGTGACGAGCTCGGGCAGGCGCTTGCGGAACTCGCCCAGCAGCCGATTCGGGCTGTAGCGCTCGACCAGGATCCGCTCCAGCACGGGTCGCGCCACCGCCCAGATGTCGATCCCAGGGTCGAGCTGGCGGCCGACGCCCTCGATGTTGAGCAGCGTCTTCTGCAACAGGATCAATTGCGGCTGCAGGGTCAGCTCGTAGCGCTGCGCCATCCGGAACAGCTTGATCAGTACCTCGGCCAGCGAGATCTCGCTCAGCGGACGGGTGAAGTACGGCTCGCAGACGGCGCGGGCGGCGGCCTCGAGTTCGTCGATGCGGATGTGGCCGGGCATCCAGCCGGCGCGCACGTGCAGCTCGGCGATGCGGCGATAGTCGCGGTTGAAGATCGCCATGAAGTTCTCGGCGAGGTAGTACTGATCCTCGTCTGACAACTGGCCCATGATCCCGAAGTCGAGCGCGATGAAGCGCGGGTTGGTCTTGCGCGCCGGGTCGCTGTCGACCCAGATGTTGCCGGCGTGGGCGTCGGCGTGGAAGAAGTTGTCGCGGAACACCTGGGTGTAGAACACCCGCACGCCCTTGGCGGCCAGCACCTTGCGGTCGATCCCGGCGGCGTCGAGCGCGGCGATGTCGTCGGACGGGATGCCGCGCACGCGCTCCAGGGTCAGTGCCCGGTCGCCGGTGTGGCTCCAGATGACCTCGGGCACGTACAGGTCGGGGCTGTCCTGCCAGAACCGCCGCAGCACGCTGGCGTTGGCGCCCTCGCGCTGGAGGTCGAGTTCGGCCGCCAACGTGCCTTCGATCTCGCGCACGATCTCGCGCGGGCGGATTTTGTCGGCATTCGGGTGGGTGCGCTCGACCACGCCGGCAATCGCGCCCAGCAGCGCGATGTCCTGCGCGATCTGGCGCTTGATGCCGGGACGCAGCACCTTGACCACCACTTCGCGCGGGCCCCGGTTTCCAACCGCGGGCAGTGTCGCCGCATGCACCTGTGCGATCGACGCCGAAGCAAGCGGGGTGGTGTCGAAGCTGGCGAATGCCTCGGCCACCGGCCGCTCGAGCGCGGCCTCGACGATCGCGCGCGCGGCCTGCCCGTCGAACGGGGCAACGCGATCCTGCAGCAGCGACAGTTCGTCGGCGACGTCGGGCGGAACCAGGTCACGCCGGGTCGAGAGGATCTGCCCGAACTTGACGAAGATTGGCCCCAGCTCCTGCAGCGCCAGCCGCAGCCGGGCACCGCGGGGCATCGCCGCGATCTCGGCCGACGCGCGCGGCACGAACGGGCGGGCGAGCTTGAGCCAGCGCTCGACCGGTGTGTCGTCGAGCAGGTCGTCGAGCCGGTAGCGCAACAGGACCCGGCCGATCCGCCAGGCGCGCACGAACGACTTCATCCGGCGCTCCCGACGCGCGCGCGCAGGCGGTCGATGCGCGCGGCGGCGCGGTCGACGTCGTCGCGCAACACGTCGACGTCGTCGTGGAAGGCGTCGAGCTCGGTCCGCGGCACGACGTCGCGCGACTCCTCGGTCACGTATTCGGCCGCGGTGCCGGCGAGTTCGGTCGCGACCACGCGGGCCTGACGCAGGCCGGCGGAGATCGCGTTGGCAACCTGCACGCCCAGTACGTCGCCGAACACGCGCGCGAAGGGCTGCTGCCAGTCGGGATCGAACCGTTCGGCCAGGCGCTGCAGGCGTCGGGCCAGGTCGGCGTCGCCTTCTATCCGCAACTGGCCGACCGGCGGCGCGTCATCGTTCCGCAGGAACGGCAACTGCGAGAGCAGCCCGCCGATCGTGCTGCGCACCGAGAGGTCCGGCGCGTCGCCATCCTCCACCGGACCGACCCGCAGCGCATCGCCGTCCACGCGGACCTGCAGGGCCAGCGGTGGCGATGCCAGGCGCAGCGCGACCCGGCGGCCGTCGAGTGCACGCAGCGCTTCGCGGGTGTCGGGGTCCAGCGCCAGGGTACGGTTGAGCGCGACCTCCAGCGCCTGTCCGGCGAGGGGCTTGAGCCTGGCGAGCGGGTGGCGCGGGGGACTGGCTTCGGTCATCGGCGCATTCTAGCGGGGCGGCGGGGAAAGGCCCGGTGCACGGTTGTACCGGCGCCGATCGCGGCTGAAGCCGCTCCTACGGCGTGGGGTGCCAGGCCTCTCGGAGGCGGGCGAGGGCCTCGTCAAAGCCCACCGGAGGCACGTAACCGAAGTCGCGCCGCGCCGGGCCCATGTCGTACCAGTGCGGGGTGACCAGCTGCTCGGCGAGGAAGCGCGTCAATGGCGGCTCGCCCTTGAGCGGCAATGCACCCCACAGCGCTTCGCAGGCGGCGCCGATGGCGTAGGCGAGGCCGAACGGTACGGTCCTGTCGACCGTGGGCGCACCCACCGCGGCAAGCAGCGCGTTGATGGTCCCGCGCATGGTGCGCGGGTCGCCGTTGCTGATGAAGTAGGCGCGGCCGGCGCACGCGGCGCCCGGCGCGAGCGCGTCGAACGCGTCGAAATGCGCCTGTGCGGCGTTGTCGATATAGGTGGTGTCGACCAGGTTGTGGCCGTCGCCGACCAAACGCAGCCGGCCGGTCCGGGCGCGCTCGGCCAGCCGCGGCAGGAGCTGGTTGTCGCCCGGCCCCCAGATCAGCCGCGGGCGCAGGGCGACGGTGGCGAGCGTTGCATCGTTGGCCGCCAGCACTTCCTTTTCGGCGATGGTCTTGGTGGTGGCATACGGCGCCTTGAAGCCCTCGCCATACGGCACCTCGTCGGCGCCGAGGCCCTCGACCGGGTGCGTCGCCCGGTGGGTGACGCTGGGGGTGGAGGTGTACACCAGGCGGCCGATGCGATGGGTGCGGCAGGCGTCCAGCACGTGCCGCGTGCCCAGCACGTTGGCGCGGTGGTAGTCCTCGTACGGCCCCCACGCGCCAGCCTTGGCCGCATTGTGGAAGACCACTTCGCAGCCGTCGGCGGCGGCGATGACGGCGTCGCGGTCGGCCAGGTCGCCGCGGACCTGGGCGACCCCGATCGCGTCGAGTTCCGGGTAGTGCCCGCGGTTGAAGCTGGCGACCTCATGGCCGCGGGCGCGCAGGCCGCGGCACAGGGCCTGGCCGAGGAAGCCGCCACCGCCGGTGACCAGGATCTTCAATGGGTGCCTCCGTGTTCGTGCAGGTTCGGTGGGAGCGGACTTCAGGCGCGATCGAAGGCCCAGTGGTGGCTCGCGATATCCGATCGCGGCTGAAGCTGCTCCTACGAGGGCAGCCGCTTCTGCGCCCAGGCGGCCAGCGTCTCACGGCCGATCTTGGCGTTGTGACGGATGTCGACGGGGAATCCCGGATGCCGCAGGAAGCGATCGATCCCGGCGGTGTGCGGGTGAGCGGCGCCGATGCGGCGCAAGTCGCGTTCGATGCCGGACCACTCGCCGCGCGCTACGCCCTCGGCCAGTTCGACGCACAGCACCGGCGTCCGTGCGCCGGCGTCGCCGACACCGACCAACGCGGTCCGGCGCACCTTCGGGTGGGTGTTGAAGACAGGCTCGACCTGCTCGGTAAACAGCGTGCCTGACGCGGTCGCGACCCGGTGCGACTTGCGGCCGCAGAACCACAGCCGGCCCTCGGCGTCGAAGTAGCCCACGTCGCCCATGCGATGCACGACGCGATCACCGCCCGGGGTGTGCTCGCTGATCTTCGCCAACCGCGTCTGTGCGTCGCGGTTGAAGTAACTGTCGGTCGCGGTCGGCCCGGCGACGGTGATCTCGCCGACTTCGCCCGCCGGCAGTTCGCGTGCGTCGTCCCAGCGCGCGATCGCCTCGTCGGTGATGGCGATGATGCGGACCTCGTTGGGCGGCACCGGACGGCCGACGCAGGTACCGGCGCCGGCCTCGGTCGCCACGCGCGTGGCCTGCAGCTCGCGGCCTTCGACCAGCGCGACCGGCAGGCATTCGGTGGCGCCGTACGGCGTCCAGAATTCCGCGCCTTCCGGCAGCAACGCACGCAGGCTGGCGACCACCTCGGCCGGCACCGGCGCGCCGGCCGACATCACCCTTCGCACTGTCGGCAGGGGTGCACCGTGCCGGGCGAGCACCGCCATCAGGGCGGGCGAGCCGAACAGCTGGTCGACCCCGAACCGCGCAATCGCGTCGTGCAGGCGACGCGGGTCGGCACGGGCGGGACGCGTCGGGTCCATGTCCGGGATCACCGACGTCAGCCCCAATGCCGGGTCGAACAGCGCGAATGGCGGGAACGTCGGCAGGTTGACCCCGCCCGGCGCGATGCCGAACGCCTCGCCGAGCATGGCCGCCTGCGCCACGAAATGACGGTGGCGGTAGACCACCCCCTTGGGCACCCCGGTCGAGCCGCTGGTGAACAGGATCGCGGCAACGTCGTCCGGCGCGGTGTCGGCCAGTTGCGGCCCCGCACCAACCCNCATGGCCGCCTGCGCCACGAAATGACGGTGGCGGTAGACCACCCCCTTGGGCACCCCGGTCGAGCCGCTGGTGAACAGGATCGCGGCAACGTCGTCCGGCGCGGTGTCGGCCAGTTGCGGCCCCGCACCAACCCCCGCCGCCTCGACATCGGCCAGGGTGGTGTCCGCCAGCCATGCGCGGGCACCGGTGGTGACCCGCACGCTGGCCGACCGCGCCCATCCCAGCAGCCGCCGCGCGAGGTGCGCCAGCGGGATGCCGACGAACGCCTCCGGCCGCGCCTCGTCCAGGCATTGCCGCAGCGCGCGCTTGTCGATGCCCGGGTCGACCAGCACCGGCACCGCGCCGGCCTTGAAGAGCGCGAACATCAGCAGGAAGAACGCCGGTGACGGCCGCACCATCACCACGGTGCGGGTGCCGCGCACCACGCCGTGCGCGGCCAGGCCGGCGGCGATCGCATCGCTGCGCGCGTCGAGCTCGCCGTAGGTCAGGGTGACGTCGTAACGCGCCATGCCGTCGAGTCCACGCCCGCCGGGGCAACGCATCGCAATGCGGTCCGGCGACTCGGCAGCCAGCCGCGGCAGCGCGGCAGCGATGTTGCAGGGGGCGGTCATGGCGCCATTGTCGCCGCTGGCGCAGGCCGGGCGAAGCCGCGCGCGCCAACACCTGCCTGAACCGTTGGCCCCGCGCGCGATACCGATCGCCACGGGGGGCTTGCGCGCGGCCGTGGAAACCGCAAAATCGCCGCCCCGATTCCGGCGTCCTCCCGGCCGCCCGGGCCCACCGGCTTGCGCCCGTGAACCATCCCTGCCTGAGCTGCGGCGCCTGCTGCGCCCACTTCCGCGTCGGCTTCCACTGGTCGGAGACCGAACCCATGATGGGCGGCACCGTGCCGGCCGGACTGACCGCGCGGCTCGACCCGCACCGCGTCTACATGCGCGGCACCTGGTCGCCCGCACCGCGCTGCATCGCCCTGGATGCCGAGATCGGCGTATGGGCACGCTGCACCATCCACCCGGACAAGCCGAGCGTGTGTCGCGAGGTGCTCGCGTCCTGGGAGTTCGGCGCGCACAGCCCGCAGTGCGACAAGGCCCGCATCGCCCACGGCCTGGCACCGCTCACCCCCGCCGACTGGCACGACGACGGCGACATCGCCGCCTGACCGCATCACGCGATCGGGTGCGTGTCCAGGAACGCGCGGATGGCCGGCACGAGCACCTCGTGCCGGTCTTCCAGCACGTAATGGCCGGCGTCGTCGAACGCATGCACGTCCGCCTCCGGCAGCGCGCGGCGGAACCCGTCCAGGAAGTGCCGGTCGAACACGAAGTCCTTCAACCCCCAGCCGATGAAGGCCGGGCGGTCGGCGAACCCGTGCAGTCGCCGGCCGGCCTCCGCCACCAGCGGCCACGCCGGGTCGCCCTCGCGCAGCGGAATGTCCTGCATGAAGCGCAGCGTGCTGATCGCGTTGCGCCAGCCGTTGTAGGGAGCGATGTAGCCCCGCCGCACATCCGCCGGGAGCACGCGCTCCGTCCCCAGCCACGCGGCCCCGCGCGCGAACAGGTTGAACCGCCGGATCAGCCAACCGCCGATGCGCGAGTCACGACCGAGCGACAACTGCCACGGCATCGGCTTGGCCGACGGCAGCGGAAACGCCGCGGTGTTGAGCACCACCAGCCGGCGCACCTGCGCCATGTGCGACAAGGCCCAGCCAAAACCGATCATCCCGCCCCAGTCGTGCACCGCCAGCGTGACCGGGCCGGTGATGCCCAGGTGCACGAGCAGGGCATCGAGATCGTCCACGCGCGACTGCAACGTGTAGTCGTAGCGCGGCGACGCACCGGCCGCGTCATCGGGCCGGTCGGACAGACCCATGCCGACGTGGTCGGGCACGATGCAGCGGTAGCGGTCACTCAAGCCCGCGACGAGGTGGCGCCAGTAGAAGCTCCACGACGGATTGCCGTGGAGCATCACCACGATCTCGCCGTCGCGCGGGCCCTCGTCGAGGTAGCTCATCCCGATGCCGGGGCGTACTTCGAAGCGGCAGGGAGTGAAGGTGAAATCGGGAAGAACGGAAGGAATCATCGGCTCAACGGCGGCTGGTCAAGGGGCGTATTGTCTGCCGAGAGGCGAACGAAGGCAGCTTTGGCCGTCGGCGCGGCGTCCGGGGCCCTGTCGGACGCCGGTTCCACGATCGCGACTTACGTCGCTCCTACGGTGGCCGGTTGGCGGCGGGGCGCGTGCGCTGCATACGTATTCACCACGCGCGGGGCGATGCTGCGGTGCGGCTGCGCGCTAGCGTGGCGGGGTTGCTGGCCGGCGGGGAGACCGGAGCTTGGATTCGAATGCATTGCAGGTGGCGGTGTTCGTCGCGTTGACCGCGCTGGTCGCGCTGCTGACGTGGTGGCGTTGCCGGCGGGCGGTGCACAGCGCCAACGCCTCGCGTGACTACTTCCTCGCCGGCGGCACCCTGGCCTGGCCGTTCATCGCCGGGTCGCTGCTGCTGACCAACCTGAGTGCCGAACAGATCGTCGGCATGAACGGCGCGCAGATGATGCTGGTTGCGTGGTGGGAGTTCGGCGCCGCCGCCGGCCTGCTGGTGCTGGCGCACGTGCTGGTACCGATGTACTACCGCCACGACTGCACCACCACCACCGAACTGCTGGAAAAGCGTCTCGGCGACCCGGCGCTGCGGCGGGTGGTGTCGGTGCTGTTCCTGGCCGGCTACATGTTCATCCTGCTGCCGGTGGTGCTGTACACCGGCGCGGTCTTCATGAAGTCGATGTTCGGGTTGGAGTGGTCGATTGCCACCATCGCGGCGCTGTTCGCCGCCGGTGGGTTGGCCTACGCCGCGTTTGGCGGGCTGCGCGCGATCGCCATCTCCGACACCTGGAACGGCATCGGCCTGCTGGTGATGGGCGTGGCGGTGACGCTGTTCGCGCTGGCGGCGGTCGACTGGGACCTGTCGGGCGTCCCGGCCGAGCGCTGGACGCTGGTCGGCGACAGCGATTCCGACATCCCCTGGCACACACTGCTGACCGGGATGGTGTTCATCCACATCTTCTACTGGGGCACCAACATGGTCATCGCCCAGCGCGCGTTGGCCGCGCGTTCGGTGCGCGAGGCCCAGAAGGGGATCTACGCCGCCGCGGCGTTCAAGCTGGTGACGCCGCTGCTGGTGATCCTGCCGGGCGTGATCGCCTACCAGCTCTACGGCGATGTCGGCGACGTGGCTTACGGGCGGCTGGTGGCTGACGTGTTGCCGGACTGGCTGTCGGGCGCGTTCGCGGCGGTGATTGCCGGGGCGGTGCTGTCGAGCTTCAACTCCTGCCTCAACTCGGCGTCGGCGCTGTACACCTGCGACATCCACCTGGCAAAGGTGAACCCGGATGCCGACGCGCGGCGGATCGGGCAGCGGGTCGCGCTGGTGTTCGCTGCGGTGTCACTGGCGATGGTGCCGCTTTACCAGCATGCCGAAAGCATCATTGCCACCCTGCAGCAGCTCAACGGCCTCTACTCCATGCCGGTGCTTGCGGCCTTCATCGTCGCGGTGCTGTTCAAGCGCATCGACTCGCGCGCGGTCCGCGGCGGGCTGGTGTTCGGCGCGGCGCTGTATGCGGTATTCACCTTCGCGTGGACCCCGCTGCATTACATCCACCTGATGTTCATCACCCTGGTGGCGACGGTGTCGTTGACGTGGGTGTTGGGGCGCGTGCTGGACGGCCGAAGCGCCGTAGCCCTCGGCAAGGCGTGACCGCGCCGCATCCCGTAGGAGCGGCTTCAGCCGCGATCGAGAAAATGCGCTGGGGCCGACGACCCGATCGCGGCTGAAGCCGCTCCGACAAGGCGGACCGAAACCGCCTGGGTGTAGGAGCGACGTAAGTCGCGATCGTGGCTTCGTCGATTGCGGAATTCGGATCGTGACTTACGTCGCTCCTACAGTGGCTGGGTGGCGCAGGATGCGCGCGCGAGCGCGGTGATGCGCTGCCAGTCTCGCGCTTCGATCGCCTCCCGGGGCACCATCCACGAGCCACCAACGGTCATCACGTTGGGCAGCGTGCGATAGCGCAAGGCCGATGTCGCGTCGATGCCACCGGTCGGGCAGAACCGGGCCTGCGGGAAGGGGCCGGCGAAGGCGTTCAATGCCGCCACGCCGCCAGCGGCCTCGGCCGGGAAGAACTTGAAGCGGCGGTGGCCATGATCGAGACCGCGCATGAGCTCGCTCGCAGTCGAGATCGCCGGAATCCACGGCATGGGCTGACCCTCCGCGGCGGTGTAGAGCGCCTCGGTGGCGCCGGGCGAGATCGCGAACGCGGCGCCGGCCGCGGCGACCGCGTCCAGGTCGACCGGTGACAGCACGGTACCGGCACCGACAACGGCGCCGTCGACCTCCGCGGCGATCCGGGTGATCGCGGCCAGCGCGGCCGGAGTACGGAGGGTGACCTCAAGCACCGGCAGGCCGCCGTCGACGAGCGCGCGTGCGAGTGGCACGGCGTCGTCCAATCGCTCAATCGCGAGCACCGGCAATACCGGTGCGCGGGTCAGGATCGCGTCGATGGCGGCCGCGCGGTTGTCGTGGTCGATGCTGGTCATGGGGCGGCGTGCGTCCGGGTGAACCTGATCGGTGATGTTCCCGTAGGAGCGGCTTCAGCCGCGATTGTCCTGACGCCCGCAGTGCGGGTCGCGGCTGAAGCCGCTCCTGCGACGGCTCGGACCATCACGCCCGCAGCGCCACGGCGGCGCCGAGCAGGCCGGGGTTGGGGTGGGTCGCGACCTGCACCGACACCTGCTCCAGGTACGCGGCGAAGCGACCCTTTGCGAGGAAGCGCTCGCGGAACGCGCTGCTGCGCAGGAACGGAATGAAGCGCGGGACGATGCCGCCGGCGATCATCACCGTGCGCGCGCCGTGCACCAGCGCGACGTCGCCGGCGACGCTGCCGAGAATGGCGCAGAAGCGGGCGAGTGCGCGGCGCGCAACCACATCGTGCCCGTCGAGCGCCGCGGCGACCACCTCCGCCGGGTCGCGCAGCTGCAACGCACGACCGGTGTCGTCATCAAGCCCGCGGAGCACCGCATCGATGCAGGCCAGCCCGCTCCCCGACAGCACGCGCTCATACGAGGTGCGGCCGTGGCGTGCGTTCATCCAGCGCACGATCGCCTGCTCCTCTTCGCCCAGCGGGGCGAATGCGACGTGGCCGCCCTCGGTCTCGACCACGTGCCAGTCGCCCTCGCCTCCCACCAGCAGGCCGACGCCAAACCCGGTGCCGGGGCCGAGCACGCTGACCGGGCCCCGCAGCACATCGCCGGTCGGCCCGTACAGGGCGGTGCGGTCGGCGGGGCCGAGCGCCGGCACGGCCCAGCCGACCGCACCGAAGTCGTTGATCAGGCGCAGTTCGTCGAGCCCGAGCGCGACCTGCAGCTCGGCGCGGCTGAATGACCACGCCCGGTTGGTCAGGCGGATCTCGTCCCCGGTGATCGGGCAGGCCAGCGCGATCGCCGCGCGGCGCGGGCGCGCGTCCACCAGCGCAAGGTAGTGCTCGGCGGCGTGCTGCAGGCTCGCGAACCGTGCGTTCTCGAGCGCCTGCGGATGCAACAGTTCGGGCTCCGGCGCAGCCGGGTCGACCAGCGCGAAGCGGGCGTTGGTGCCGCCGATGTCGGCGATCAGCTCGAGGCGGTCCGCTGCCCTCACGCGACCTCCACTTGAGCGTCTTCGTGCAGGGTAACGAACAGGCTGCAGGCGCCCTGCTCGGCGGTGCCGGCGTTGGCACGCATCAGGCCGAACAGCTCGCGGCCCATGCCAGTCCGGCTCGACCGGTCGATGGTGCGGGCGGGTTCGCGCGCGCGCCACTCGGCCGCGTCCACCTGCGCGTCGAACGTGCCGGCGTCCGCGTCGATGCGCACCCGATCACCGTCACGCAACCGCGCGAGCGCGCCGCCGTCGATTGCTTCGGGGGTCACGTGGATTGCTGCGAGCACCTTGCCCGACGCGCCCGACATGCGCCCGTCCGTCAGCAGCGCGATGCGCTGGCCGCGGTCCTGCAGCACCCCGAGGGTCGGGGTGAGCTTGTGCAGTTCAGGCATGCCGTTGGCGCGCGGCCCCTGCCCGCGCACCACGCAGACGAAGTCGCCTTCCAGCGTGCCGGCACGGAACGCGTCGAGCACTGCGTCCTGCGAGTCGAACACCCGCGCCGGCGCAGTGATCGATCGGTGCGCCGGCGCAACCGCCGACACCTTCACCACGGCCCGGCCCAGGTTGCCCGCCAGCCGGCGCAGTCCACCCTCGGCATCGAACGGCATCGCCACCCCGCGCAGCACCGAGGGGTCGAGCGAGGTCGCGGGCGGCGCGCGCCAGCGCAGCGCCAGGTCATCGAGCCAGGGTTCCATCGCCTGCTGGCGCAGGTCGCCGCCGTGTACGCAGGCGATGTCCGGATGCAGCAGCCCGGCGCCGATCAACTCGCCAATCGCGAAGCCCAGGCCACCGGCGGCGTGAAAATGGTTCACGTCGGCGCTGCCGTTGGGGTAGATCCGCGCGAGCAGCGGGGTGACCCGCGACAGCGCGTCGAGGTCGTCCCAGTCGATCGCGATGCCGGCCGCGCGCGCGATCGCGACGAGATGGATCGCGTGGTTGGTCGAGCCGCCAGTCGCGGCCAGTCCGACCATCGCGTTGACGATCGCCTTCTCGTCGACGGTGTGCGCGAGCGGGCGGTAGTCGTCGCCCAGGGCGGTGATGCGAAGCGCCTGTTCGGTGGCGGCGACGGTCAGCGCATCGCGCAGCGGCGTGCCGGGGTTGACGAAGGCGGTGCCCGGCATGTGCAGGCCCATCACCTCCATCAGCATCTGGTTGGAGTTGGCGGTGCCGTAGAAGGTGCAGGTGCCCGCGCCGTGGTAGCTGCGCGCCTCGGCCTCCAGCAACTCCTCGCGCGTGGCCCGCCCTTCCGCGTAGCGCTGGCGCACCGCCGCCTTGTCACGATTGGACAGGCCGGTGGTCATCGGCCCGGCCGGCACGAAGACCACCGGCAGGTGGCCGAAGGACAGTGCACCAATCAGCAGGCCCGGCACGATCTTGTCGCACACACCCATCAGCAGCGCGGCGTCGAACATGTCGTGGCTCAATGCGACCGCGGTCGCCAGCGCGATGGTGTCGCGCGAGAACAGCGACAGCTCCATGCCGGCGCGGCCCTGGGTGACCCCGTCGCACATTGCCGGCACGCCGCCGGCCACCTGCGCGCTGCCGCCGGCCGCCCGCGCGGCGGCACGGATCAGGTTGGGGTACTGCTCCAGCGGCTGGTGGGCCGACAGCATGTC
This sequence comes from Lysobacter zhanggongensis, assembly GCF_046638635.1. Taxonomy (NCBI): domain Bacteria; kingdom Pseudomonadati; phylum Pseudomonadota; class Gammaproteobacteria; order Lysobacterales; family Lysobacteraceae; genus Lysobacter; species Lysobacter zhanggongensis. The sequence continues at coordinate 9,691 of NZ_JBJXHK010000034.1, read as the reverse complement.
GTTGTAGGCGGTGACGATGCCGATGTTGCCGGCATGGCCGCCACGCAGTGCCGGCTTGTCCTCGCCGGAGGCGGCAAAGCCGTGGGCGAGGTTGCCGCAGCTCAGCGCAAGCCGCGCGGGCGTGCGGGCTGGCGACTGCGCACGCGCCTCGTCCATCCGCCGCAGGTAGTCGCCGCGGGTGTGGCGGCTGCGTTCGATGATGCGCGCGGTGACGCGCTCGACGGTGGGGTGCAGGCTCATCACGGGCTCCAATGTACGTGCACCGGCGCGGTGGCCGCGTCGAGGACGGCGGCGACCGGCGGCCGCGCGTTCTTCGCACCCGACGCGAGCGCGCGTTGCAGCACGTCGCGCTTGTCACCGGTGATCACCAGGTACAGCGCGCGGGTGCGCAGCAGGCGCGCCGCGGTCAGGCTGATGCGGGGATACGGCGCCTGCGCCGGCAACGGCTGCGGGTCGATTCGGCAGGCATCGGCGGGACCGTCCGGATCCAGCGCCTCGACCAGCTGTGGTGCGCCGGGGAACAGCGACGCCACGTGCGCGTCGCCGCCCATGCCGAGCAGCACCGCGTCGAACGGCTCAGGGTAGCCCGCCAGCAGGTCGCGCGCAGCCCGTTCGGAGCGCTCGGGGTCGCCGTCCTCCGTGGTCAGGCTGGCCAGCCGCACGCCGGCGGCGGCAGCGAACGCCTCGCCCAGCGCGCGCACGTTGCAGGCCGGATGGTCGTGCGGCACGCCGCGCTCGTCCGTCGGCAGCAACAGCACCTGCGACCACGGCAGCGGCGCGGCGGCCAGGCGACGATACAGCGGCAACGGCGTCTGCCCGCCCGCAAGCGCAAGCACCGCGCGGCCGCGGCGGGCGATGGCCGCTTCGCAGGCGAGCCTCAACTCCTCCGCCAGCGCCGCGGCCAGTGTCTCGGCGCTGTCGTGGATATGTTCGAAGCGGCCGGTCATCGCCATGCTCACTCGCGCCAGGCGTGGCCGTGCCGCTCGGCCAGGGTGACCGCACGCGACGGCCCCCAGGTCCCGGCGGGGTACGGCCGCGGGGTGATGCCGGCCTGGCGCCAGCCCTCGTGGATCGCATCGATCCACTGCCACGCGGCCTCGGTCTCGTCGCGCCGCACGAACAGCGTGCCGTTGCCCTCGATTGCATCGAGGTACAGCCGCTCGTAGGCAAGGCGGCGGCGGTGGCTGGCGAACTGCTCCTGCATGTCCAGGTCCAGCGCGACCTGCGACAGCTGCAGGCCGTTGCGGTCCAGCCCCGGCGTCTTGTGCATCATCCGCAGCTCGATGCGCTCCTCCGGCTGCAGCCGGATCACCAGTGCGTTGGGCTGCAGCGGCGCGCCCCCGTGATCGAAGATCGAGTGCGGCACGGCGCGGAACTGCAGGTAGATCTCGGTGCAGCGCTGCGGCATGCGCTTGCCGGTGCGCAGGTAGAACGGCACGCCCTTCCAGCGCCAGTTGTCGACCTGCGCGCGCAGCGCGACGAAGGTCGCGGTCGCACTGCCGCGGCCAAGCTCGTCCAGGTAGCCCGGCACCGCCAGGCCGCCGACGGCGCCGGCGGTGTACTGGCCGATGACGGTTTCCGCGGCGACTTCCTCCCGGCCGATCGGGCGAAGCGAGCGCAGCACCTTGATCTTCTCGTTGCGCACCGCGGTCGGCTCGAACTGCGACGGCGGCTCGATCGCGACCAGGCACAGCAGCTGCAGCAGGTGGTTCTGCAGCATGTCGCGGCTGGCGCCGGACTCGTCGTAGTAGTCCCCCCGCCCTTCCACCCCGACGGTCTCGGCCACGGTGATCTGCACCTGCTCGACGTGGCGCGCGTTCCACAGCGGCTCGAACAACGCGTTGCCGAAACGCAGCGCCAGCAGGTTCTGTACGCCTTCCTTGCCCAGGTAGTGGTCGACCCGGAACACGCGGTCCTCGTCGAACACACGGGCAACGCCGTCGTTGATGGCGGTGGCGCTGGCGAGGTCGTGGCCGAGCGGCTTCTCCAGCATCACCCGGGTGCCTGGGCCGGCGACGCCGTGTGCGGCGAGTGCGTCGCAGACAGGTGCATACCAGCGCGGTGCGGTGCTCAGGTGGAAGACGGCGTCACCGCCGTCGCGCAAGCGGGAGATGGTGTCGCACAGCGACGCAAGCGAGGCGGCGTCATCGAGCGCAGCCGGCTGGTACTGGATGCGCTGCAGCAGCGCGGCCAGTGCGTCGGGATCGCGGTCACTGGCTGGGACCTGCTCCTCGATCGCCTCCGCGACAAGCGCGCGGAACCCGTCGGTGTCGAGCGCGCTGCGCGCGGTGCCCAGGACCCGCAGCGTCGATGGCAACAGGCCGTCACGCTCGAGCCCATGCAGGGATGGCAGCAGCATGCGCCGGGCCAGGTCGCCGGTGGCGCCGAAGATGGTCAACAACGAGGCGGGTGTACCGGTCACGTCGCAGGTCCGTGCAGTGGATCCGCAGCGTACTGCCGGTGATCACCGGGTGGCGGCTGCATACGTTTGCAGCACGCCGGCGCGCCTGCGATACGTCAGGGGAGCGCTGTCCCTCCCTGCACCCAGGCCCAGACAACGCCCGCCAGCAAGGCGAGCAATGCAAATCCACGTGACATCAATTCCGTGCGGTCCGGCCGCAGCGGCTTGTCCGGTTTCATGGCGCCATCCCCCTGTGTCCCCATCCCCACGGCGGCCTGCCTGCCGCGGGTCCCCGGGGCCTATCGAACGCCAGTGGCAGACGCCCGTCTGCGATCCGGGTCACAAGCCGGCAACTTGCCAGGGACCCGGGGGGCTCAGTGCGTGCGGTGACTCCGCCGTGCCTGTGACGTGGCGCCTGCCGGAGCGTCACCGGCGGCAGCCGCACCGGCCGGTTCGCTCGCGGCGGTGGACACCGGCACCGCCAGCCTGGCCATCGGATCCACGCGCGGTTCGCGCCCGGGTTGGGGCGGCCGCATGCCCGGTGGGACATGCCAGCTGTGTACGCGCGGCTTCACGACGCCACCTGGCCGTACGGCGGCTCCGGCGCCAGCATCGCGCGCGGGCGGCGGTAGTTCCAGGCGGTGTAGGCCCATTCGGCCACGCAGATCCAGTCGACCCGCAGGCGCGCGTAGTTGTTCGCCCAGCAGCGTGCCAGCGCCGGCTCGATCTCCGCCCACGGGCGGTCGCCGAAACACGCACGCGCCTCGATGCCGATGGTGCAGGCGGCGGCCTGCGCGGCGTCCCGGGACGTCTGGGACGCGGTCTTGCGGATGCTCTTCATCGACGACTCCGGGGGGCACGTGCCGCTTGGGGGAATCCACCCTAGGCCCGACGGTATTAAGTACCGGTCAATTCACAAAACTGGCCACGCCGGTGTCGATCAAGGTTTCAATCCCCCGCTTCGCACTTGGACGGCCCGCCCCGCTCAGGCCGATCCTGAACCTGCGATGTAGTTGCTGGACCCGCGGGTTCACAATTCAGTGGCGGTTTTGCCGCCGCTTGGATACTGCCGATGCCGAGCCGCGGCGCGCCTCCCCCGAATGCGCGACCGAGGCCGGACCAATCATCAAAAGAGGCCAAGACCTTCATGAAAAAGTCCCTGCTCGCCCTGACCCTGCTTGCGGCCCTGCCGTTCGCCGCCTCCGCCGCCGACGGCGTGTCCTACAACTATGTCGAGGGCGGCTACATCGCCAACGACGCGCTTGATTCCGACGGCTGGGCCATCAACGGTTCCGGCGCGATCGCCCCGAACTTCCACGTGTTCGGTGGCTACTCCGGCCAGAAGACCGACGACTTCAACGTCGGCGGCGTGCAGTTCGAAGGCGTCGATGTCGACCAGATGCGCCTCGGCCTGGGTTACAACCACGAGATCTCCCCGCGCGCCGACCTGGTGACCCGCGTCGCCTACGAGCGCTTCGAGGACGAGTTCGACAACAGCTTCAACGGCTACAGCGTCGAAGCCGGCGTGCGCGGCGCGCTCACCACCAACCTCGAGGGCTACGCGATGGCCGGCTACGAGGATGGCAACGACTACGACGGCGAGTTCTACGGCCGCGTCGGTGCGCAGGTGAAGTTCAACCCGATGTGGGGCATCAGCGGCGACGTCAAGCTCGTCGATGGCGATGCCGAGTACTTCATCGGACCGCGCATCACGTTCTAAGCGTCACCCCGCGTCATCGCGACAATCTCTCTCTCCCCCGAAATCGTCGCGATCAAGCCCCGGCTCCGGCCGGGGCTTTCTTTTTGGCGCGGCGCACTCAGCCGAACAGCGCGGTCGGGTACTCGGCCTTCTGCTCGCGCGCCATCAGCTGGCGCAGGCCCTCGCCGGGCGTTATCTCGCCGTGCAGCACTGCGTACACGGCTTCGGCGATCGGCAGTTCGACGCCGTGGCGGCGCGCCAGCCGCATGACCTCGTCGGCGGTCTGCACCGACTCGACCACCTGCCCGATCGCGGCGACCGCCTCGTCGATCGATTGCCCGCGGCCCAGTGCAAGGCCGAGCCGCCGGTTGCGCGACAGGTCACCGGTGCAGGTCAGCACCAGGTCGCCCAGTCCGGCCAGCCCCATCAGGGTCTCCGGCTGTCCGCCGAGCGCGCGGTTGAGCCGCAACATCTCGTTGAGGCCGCGGGTGATCAGGCCGGCCCGGGCATTGAGCCCGAGCTCCATGCCGTCGGCGACGCCGGTGGCCACCGCGAGCACGTTCTTCATCGCGCCACCCAGTTCGGCGCCCAGCATGTCCTCGCCGGTGTAGGCGCGGAAGCTCGGGCCGTGCAGCACCCCGGCCACCGACTGCGCGAACGCGGCCGTGTCGGAATGTACGGTCAGCGCGGTCGGCAGGCCGAGGGCGACCTCCTTGGCGAAGGACGGCCCGGTGACGACGGCGAGCGGCACGCCGGGGCCCAGCACCTCGGCCGCCACCTCGTGCAGGAAACGGCCGCTCCCCGGTTCGAAACCCTTGGTCGCCCACGACACGCCGGCCGCCTCCGGGCGGTGCGGCGCCAGCAGCCGCAGGGTGTCGGCGAACGCGTGCGACGGCACAGCGACCAGCACCAGGTCGGCGCCGGACAGTGCGGCCGCCAGGTCGGTGGTCGCGCGCAGGGTGTCGGGTAGCGGAATGCCGGGCAGGTAGCGGGTGTTCTGCTGGGCCTGGTCGATCATCGCGATGCCGGCCGCGTCGCGTCCCCACAGCACGGTGTGGTGGCCGTGCCGGGCGATCAGGGCCGCGAGCGCGGTCCCCCACGAGCCCGCGCCGAGCACCGCGACAGTCTGCGCGGGCTCGCTGTTCAGGCTGGAAACCATGCCGTGCCGGTCAGGCGTTGCCGCCGGTTTCCGCGTCGCTCAGTTCGCTGGCCTGCTTGGCCGCGCGCTGGCGCAGGCCCTCGGCATACAGCGCGTCGAAGTTGATCGGCTGCAGGAAGAACGGCGGGAAGCCGCCGGACTGCACCAGCGAGCTGATCAGCTGGCGGGCGTACGGGTACAGCATGTTCGGGCAGTGGGTGCCCAGCATGACGTCGAGCTGGGCGGGCTCGAAACCCGACAGGCCGAACACGCCGGCCTGCTTGACCTCAACCAGGTACATCGGCTTTTCGGCGGCGTTGCAGGTCAGGGTGATGCCGAGCACGACCTCGTAGGCGTTCTCGCCGAGGCGCTGGACGCTCTGGCTGAGGTTCATCTGCAGCTGCGGCTGGGCCTGCTCGTTGAACACCGCCGGGCCACCGGGCACTTCGAAGGAGACGTCCTTGGCGTAGATCTTCTCGACCGTGAACGCCGTCCCGGTGTTGCCGGCGGCGGCTTCGGCCGGCGCGACGGCGCCGTTGGTGGTTTCTTCGGACATCTCGGTGACTCCAGCGATAAGGCGGAAAGGATCGATTATGGCATGCGGCAATCAGCCAGCCATCGTTCAGGATGGGGGCTGCGAAGCCCGGCACAAGGGCCTGTCGGCGGGCTTGACGCCCGCGCTGCGGCGTCCGTCAGCCGCGGCCCTTGACCAGTGGCAGGTCGGCCTGCTGCCAGGCCTGGACGCCACCGTCGAGCCAGTAGACCTGCTCGAACCCGGCTTTCTTGAGGCGCTTGGCGGCACTGGCCGAGGCCTGGCCGGTCCGGCAGGTGACCACCACCGGCAGCGTCTTGGCGGCCGCCAGCATCTTGTTTTCGGGATCGAACTGGCTGGGCTGCACCGACTTGCTGCCGGCGATGTGGCCCTTCTGGAAATCGTTGGTCGAGGACAGGTCGACCACCAGCGCGTTGTCGCGGTTGATCAGTCCCGTCAGTTCGGCCGGGCGCAGCGCCTTGTATCCGCGGAACAGGCGGGCGACCTCGGTGTAGATGATCGCCACGGTCAGACCGGCAAGGCCGAGCGAGAGGTAGGGATGGCGGCCGGCGAAAGCCAGCAGTTCGTCAAGGGTCACGGCGGCGGGACTGCGGTTGGCGGGGGGCGGATTGTCGCAGAAATGCCGCCCGGTGCCCGCCGCACGGGCCGTCCGCGGTCAGTCCCCGTCCCAGAGGTCCGGCAACCCGCTCGTGATCCACCAGGCCTGCGCCTCCGGGTCCCAGCGCCAGGTCTCGCGGTAGCGCACCGCGCGCTCGGCCATGGTGTGGCGGTTGACCACGCCGATCTCGATGTCGCGCACCGCGGTGCCCGCCTCGACGTCACGGCTGGCGCCCAGGTCCCGGTAGCGGGTGATCTGGACCTGCTCGTAGCGCTCCAGTTCGAGGTCTGTCAACGGATCGGCCTCGCGCACGGCAGGGTCGACCAGGTTGGCGGCGCCGGTGAAATCGCCCCAGCGGATCGCGCCCGACCAGGCGTACTGGGCGGCATCCAGCGCGTTGGCGGCCTTGCCGGCGCTGGCGCAGGCCGACAGCAGTAGCACGAAAAGCAGCAGCAGGACCCGGAGGGTGGCGCCGGCAGTGGGCGCGGGGCGCCGGGGGGACAGCGATTGGGGCAGGCGCATGGGCGCTCCGGTCAGTGCAGTGCCGACATCCTAGCCGCGCCGGCGCTCAGGATTCAGCGACCGGCTTGGCGATGGCGACGTAGCGGGCCGTGAACGTGGTCGCCGGGCCGCCGTCGGGCAACGGCACGCTGGCCACCAGGTTTGCCCGGGCCCGGCCGCGCTGGCGCAGGGTCTGGATGAAGCCGTCCCAGTCGCTGTCGGGTCCCAGCGTGGCGGTGACCTGGATGTCGGAGAACAGCGGCGCGAGGTAGCGCACCTGGCTGTCGGCCACGTACACGTCGGCGGCGATGCCGGCGGCCTCGATCCGGAGCGATACCAGCCCCCACGAGGCCAGCGTCATCATCGAGGCGAGGCTGCCACCGAACGCACAGCCCTTGTCGTTGACGTGGCGCGACAGCGGCGCGGCCAGCTGCAGGCGCTCGCCGTCGTAACCGGCGATCGACAGGCCCATCGCGGCCACGGGCGGCATCGACTGGTAGTGGTGGCGAAGACGTTCGAGGGCGTCGGCGTGGGACATCGGCGAACGGGACCGGGTGGGCGCTTCAGGATAGGGCACTGCCGGCTTCACCGGCGGGTGGCTATGCTCCACCGCATGTCCATGGCCGCTCCCGACTGGTACCTGGTTTCGCTTCGACCGCGGGGCCAGCACGAACCGATGCGCAGCGCCGCCGCTCGGCACGGCGGCGGCGTGGTGGCGATCTCGCCGTGGGCGTTGCGCCGGCGCGACGACGAACATGTCGAGGCCACCCTGTCGATGGCGCTGGGGGCGCCGCGGGTGGTGTTTACCAGCCCGGCGGCGGTGCGCGCGGCGGCGGCGCTGCTGCCGTTGCGGCCGACCGAGCACCAACAGTGGTTTGCGGTCGGCAGCGGGACCGCCGCGGCACTGGCCGACGCGGGCGCGCGCGAGGTGGCCACGCCGGAGCGGATGGACAGCGAAGGCCTGCTGGCCCTGCCCGGACTGCAGGACATCGCACGCACCCGGATCGGACTGGTCACCGCGCCGGGCGGGCGCGGGACCCTGGTGCCGGCGTTCGAGGCCCGCGGTGCGACGGTCGTGCGTGCCGATGTCTACCATCGCCAGCCGCTGTCGCCCTCGCCCCGGGCGATGACCGCACTGCGCGAACTGCAACGGCCGGCAGTGCTGGCGGTATCGAGCGGCGAAGGCCTGCAACAGGTCCTGCTCAACCTGCCACCCGACCTCGCCAGCCGCCTGCGCGCGCTGCCGGTGGTGGCCGCCAGCGACCGGCTGGTCGAGCTTGCGGAGCGGCTGGGTTTCGACCGGGCCAGCCGCGCCCGTAGCGCGCGTCCGGCCGATCTTGCCGACGCCGCGGCAGCCGCGCTGCGCTGACGGCGGGGTACCGCCCTTCCGGTAGCATGCAAGGCCCTCCGCACGCACCGCCGCCGTGACCCCGATCCCTGACGAGACAACCCCCGCGCGGCGCCGCAGCGGCAGTGCCTGGCCCCTGCTGTTGATGCTGCTCGCCGTGTTGCTGTCGGCCGCGGGCTGGTACGGCTGGCAGCGCTGGCTGCGGTACCAGGCCGCCGAGGCTGCCGAGGCCGACGCCGCGGTGCTGGTGGACGCGCTCGACCAGCGGGTGGATGCTTTGCGCCGCGACCAGCGCGCGCAGGCACAGCGCCTGCAGCAGGCCGACGCCACCAACCGGGTGCTGCGCGACGAGCTGCTCGGCCTGGGCGAGCGCTCGGCGATCATCGAGGACAGCTTCGCCCGCTTCGCCGACCCCGACCGCCACGGCGCCCAGGCGCTGCGGCTGGACGAAGCCGAGCTGTTGCTGTCGCTCGGCCAGCAGCGCTTGCTGATCGCCGGTGACCTCGACGCCGCGCGCCGCGCCTACGCGCTGGCCGGTGGCGTGCTGGCGGGAGTGGACGACCCCGCGTACCTGAGCCTGCGCCAGACATTGCAGCAGGAGCGCGCCGCGCTGGAGGCGCTCGTGGCCGAACCCCGCGCGATCGCACTGGCCCGGCTGGACGCATTCGCCCAGTCGGTGACCGCGCCCCAGCGGCAGGCGCGCAACCCGACGTCCACCGAACAGCCCTGGTGGCGGCGTGCGTTTGCCGGCATCGTCGATGCGCAACCGAGCGATTCGGTGGTCGCGGTGCAGCCGGCCGACGTGGCCGCGGCCAGGGCCGGGTTCCAGCTCGAGGTCAGCCTCGCCCGCGCCGCCGCCGAGCGCCGCGATGTCGACGGCTACCGCGCCGCACTGCAGCGGGCCGGCGACTGGCTGGCACGACTCGAACCCGACCGCCCAGCGCGCGACAACGGCCTGGCGCAGCTGGAGCGCATCGCTGCGATGCCGCTTTCACTTTCGCTTCCGACCCTGGGCAGCACGCTGGGGCAACTGCGCCAGTTGCGCGCCACCCGCGAGGAACCCCGATGAGCCTGTTCCGCAACCTGCTGATCCTGATCGTCCTGGTGCTGGTGGGCGCGCTGGTCGCGCAACTGCTGGTGCAGGATCCGGGCTACGTGCTGGTGCGCTACCGCGGGATGGACTACACCACCACCCTCGCCGCCGCCGTGCTGATCGGGCTGGGGGCGCTGCTGGCGCTGTGGCTGGTGTGGAAGATGCTGAGCATGCCGCTGGTCGCATTGCGCAGGCGCCGCGAGCGCGCCGTCCGTGCGCGCTTCACCGACGGCCTGGAAGCCCTGCACCTGGGCCACTGGCAGCGCGCCGAACGGCTGCTGGACGAAACCGCGCGCCACCCGGCGGCCGACGACGACGGGGTCACCGCGATCGCGCGGGTGGGTGCCGCGCGCGCCGCGG
>NZ_JBJXHK010000033.1:0-26267 GCF_046638635.1 Lysobacter zhanggongensis | reverse complement strand
CGCACATCCGCGGCTGTGGGATGCCGCGCGCCGGGCGGCGCAGGCCCCGGCGGCCGCGCCGGCTGGGCTATCCTACCGGCCGGAATAGATCGGCCACGGGCCGGAGGTTGTGCGTGCTGGAACTGGTCAAGGCCGGCGGTTGGCCGATGATTCCCCTCCTGGCACTGACCGTGCTCGCGTTGGCGATCATCCTCGAGCGGGCCTGGACGCTCCGACGCATCGCCGTCGCGCCGCCCAACCTGGGGCAGGAAGTCCGGACCTGGGCCGCGGGTGGCACGCTCGACCCGGCGCATATCGACTCGCTGCGCGCGACGTCGCCACTGGGCGCACTGCTGGCTGCCGCGCTCGACGTCCGCCACCGCCCCCGCGACCAGATCCGCGAACGCATCGAGGACGTCGGCCGGCACCTGGTCCACCGGATGGAGCGCTACCTCAACACACTCGGCACCATCGCCGCCGCGGGTCCGCTGCTGGGGCTGTTCGGCACAGTGGTCGGCATGATCCAGATGTTCCTGGTGATCGGTGAAAGCGGCATGGGCGACGTCAACGAGCTCGCCGGCGGCATCGGCAAGGCGCTCGTCTGCACCGCCACCGGCATGATCGTCGCCATTCCCGCGCTGATGGCGCACCGCTGGTTCCGCGGCCGCATCGCCGAGTACATCGTCGACATGGAGCACGAGGCGATCCGCCTGCTCGACACCCTCCAGCCAGCGGCTGCGTCGGCCGAAGTCGCGGCGGGCGGCCACGGCATCAACCCGCCGGTGAGCGCGAGCTGAGCGATGCGTATCCGCGACCACCGCGCCGACGACGAGCCGGAGATCAACCTGGTCCCGATGATCGACGTCATCTTGGTGCTGATCATCTTCTTCGTCGTCACCACCACGTTCGACGCGCGCTCGGTGATCAAGCTCGAGTTGCCGAAGGCGACCGGCGAACAGACCGAGGCCACGCAGCCACTGGTGGTACTGGTCAATGCCGAGGGGCGCTACTTCGTCGATGACCGCGAGGTCCTGCGCACCGACATCGGCGCGCTGAAGGCGACCATTGCCGAGGTGGCCGGCAACGACCGCGACCGCCCGGTGATGCTGCGTGCCGACGCGCGCACGCCGTACCAGGCCGTGGTGACGGTATATGACGCGCTGGGCCAGCTCGGATTCAACCGGGTCATGAGCGCCACCGCGCCGATAGGCGAGGGCAGCGGAGCCGTTCCGTGAGTGAAGCCGCCACCCCGTGGCAGGTCTATCGGCGGCTGCTCCGTTTCGCCCGCCCGTACCGTCCGCTACTGGTCATTGCGGGCATCGGCATGCTGTTCGAGGCCGCCTCGGCCGCCGCGTTCACCAAGCTGATGGAGCCCGTGGTCGACGAGACCTTCATTGATCGCAACAGCGAATTCAGCCTCGTCCTGCCGGTGGCGATCGTCGCCTTGTTCCTGCTGCGCGGTGTGGCCGGCTACATCACCGACATCCACATGGCCAAGTCCGGCCGTGGCATAGCGCGCGACCTGCGCGTCCAGGTGCTGGGCAAGTACCTGCGGCTTCCGGGGCTGCGCTTCGACGCCGAGCCGGTGCCGTCGATGCTGGTACGGCTGGGGTCGGACAGCGACCAGGTCGCCCAGGCCGCGATCGACGCGATGAAGGTCATGCTGCAGCAGACCCTGCAGGTGATCGCGATGCTGGGCGTGATGCTGTGGACCAGCTGGCAGGTCACCATCGCGATCCTGATCATGGCGCCGCCGCTGGCGTGGATCATGGACAAGGTGGGCAAGCGCTATCGCCGCATCAGCCACAAGATCCAGGAAAGCGGCGCGGCGCTGATGCAGTCGGCCGACCAGGCCCTCGGCAACCAGCAGGAGGTCAAGGTGTACGGCGCGCAGGCGGTCGAGCTGGAACGCTATGCGGCCCAGGCCAACCACCACCTCAAGCTGACCCTGAAGGTCGAGTCGACCCGCAGCATCTCCTCGGCGATGGTCCAGCTGATGGGGTCCATCGGACTCGCTTTGCTCCTGTTCTTCGCCGGTCGCGAGGCGATGGCCGGACGGCTCAGTGCCGGCGGCTTCGTCACCCTGATGATCTCAATGATGGCGATCATCCCGTCGCTCAAGCAGCTCACCAACGTGCAGGGCATGTTGCAGCGTGGCGTGGCATCGGCCGACCGCCTGTTCGACGTGATGGACGCCGGTGACGAGCAGGACGAAGGCACCCGGCCCCTCGACCGCGCCCGCGGCGAGATCGAGTTCCGCGACGTCAGTGCCCGCTATGCCGGGCAGGCCACCCAGGCACTGACGGACATCAGCTTCTCCGCGCGGCCTGGCACGGTCACCGCCATCGTCGGCCGCTCGGGCAGCGGCAAGTCGACGCTGATCAAGCTGATCCCGCGCTTCTACGAGATCGAATCGGGCCAGATCCTGCTCGATGGCCATCCGCTGCGCGAGTACCGGCTGGCCGACCTGCGGCGGCAGATCGCGCTGGTCGGGCAGCAGGTGATGCTGTTCGACGGCACCGTGGCGGCCAACGTGGCCTACGGCGAGCTGGAACAGGCATCGCCAGACGGGCTGGAGCGCGCGATCCGGGGCGCCAATGCGATGGAGTTCGTCGAACGCCTGCCCGATGGCGTCGAGACCGGCATCGGGAGCAAGGGCGGCCGGCTGTCCGGCGGCCAGCGGCAGCGTCTTGCGATCGCCCGGGCGATGCTCAAGGACGCACCGATCCTGATCCTCGACGAGGCCACCGCCGCGCTCGACACCGAGTCCGAGCGGCTGGTACAGGATGCGCTCGAGCGGCTGATGCCGGACCGCACCACGCTGGTCATCGCGCACCGGCTGTCGACCATCGAGCACGCCGACCAGGTGCTGGTGCTCGATGAAGGCCGCATCGTCGAGCGCGGCACCCATACCGAGCTGCTGGAGCGGGGCGGGCTGTACGCCCACCTGCACCGCATGCAGTTCCGCGAGGTCCAATGAACCCCGGTCCGACCGGTCCCTCGAACCGGCGCGAACACCAGCCCGCCTACTGGTATGGCGAGGCCCCGGTGCCGCTGGGTGCCCGCCTGCTGGCCTCGGTGTATGCGGCCGTCACCAGCGCCCGCCGCTGGCTGTACCGCAAGGGCTGGTTTGGACGCAGCCACCCGGGCGTCCCGGTCATCGTGGTCGGAAACATCACTGCGGGCGGCGCCGGCAAGACGCCGCTGACGATCGCACTGGTCGAGCGCCTGCGCAGCGAGGGCTGGAACCCCGGCGTGGCCAGCCGCGGGTACGGCCGCACCGACGTTGCCGATGCGGTATGGGTGGATGCCGACACGGCGCCGGCGATCGGAGGCGACGAACCGGTCCTGATCGCCCGCCGCACCGGTGCACGCCTGCGCGCCGACCGCGATCGTGCCGCCGCGGCAAAGGCCCTGGCTGAAGCGGGTTGCGACATCGTCATCTGCGACGACGGCTTGCAGCATTACCGACTGCAGCGCGACATCGAGATCGAAGTGGTCGACGGCCGCCGCCGCTATGGCAACGGCCAGCTGCTTCCGGCCGGTCCNAGCGCGACATCGAGATCGAAGTGGTCGACGGCCGCCGCCGCTATGGCAACGGCCAGCTGCTTCCGGCCGGTCCCCTGCGCGAGCTGCCCGAGCGCGGCAGCCAGTGCGACTTCCGCGTGATCAACGGCGGCGAGGCCGGCTTCGGCGAATGGCCCATGCGCCTGCTCGCCGACCGCGCAGTGCCGGTGCGCGGCGGCCGGCCGCGGCCACTGGACAGCTTCGCCGGCCACCGGGTGCATGCCGTGGCCGGGATCGGCAACCCCGACCGCTTCTTCACGATGCTTCGTGGGCTCGGGATCGCGGTGGTGCCGCACGCGTTCGCGGACCATCACCGTTACCGCGCCGCGGATTTCGAGTTCGGCAGTCCGCTGCCGGTGCTGATGACCGAGAAGGACGCGGTGAAGTGCGCGGAGTTCGCCACCGACGCCTTCCACAGCGTGCCGGTGCAGGCCGAGCTGCCCGAGGGATTCTGGGTGTCGCTGCTGGACCGGTTGCAGGCGCTCGACCAGAATCGCGGCCATGAGTCCGATTGACTTCGTAGTCGCCATCCCGGCCCGCCACGACGCCACGCGGCTGCCCGGCAAGCCGCTGCGCCTGCTTGCCGGCGAGCCACTGGTGCTGCATGTCGCCCGCCGTGCGCTGGCCGCCGGCGCGCGCGAGGTCTGGGTTGCCGCCGATGATCCGCGCATCGCGGAGGCGCTCCAGGGCAGCGGCGTGAAGGTCGCGATGACCTCGTCGGCGCATGCATCGGGTACCGACCGGCTGGCCGAGTGTGCACGTATCGCCGGCTGGGACACCGGTACCGCCGTGGTCAACCTGCAGGGTGACGAGCCTTTCGCGCCGGCCGAAGGCATCCGCGCGGTCGCGGCGTTGTTGCGCTCCAGCGGTGCCGAGATGGCCACGCTGGCGGCGCCGGTCGAGGACGTCGACACCTTGCTGGACCCCAACGCGGTCAAGCTCGTGCGGGCCGCCAGCGGCGACGCGCTCTATTTCAGCCGTGCGCCGGTGCCCTGGCCGCGCGATGCCTTCGCCGCGGACCGCAGCCGACTGCCCGCCGGCCACGCCTGGCTGAGGCACATCGGCATCTACGGGTACACCGCCGGGTTCCTGCAACGCTTTGCTGCAATGCCGCCGGGACGGCTGGAGCAGGTGGAATCGCTGGAACAGTTGCGTGCGCTCGAGGCCGGGTGCCGGATCGCGGTGGCGCTCACGCCCGCGCCGTTTCCACCCGGCGTCGACACGCCCGACGACCTCGCCCGCGCCGAAGCGCTCATGGCCTCGCAGCCGGGCTGATCAGCGACCCAGCCAGGCGATCAGCTGGACGATCCCGAACAGCACGCCGCCGATCAGCGCCCCGATCGCGGTGCCGTTGTAGCGGATGTACTGCAGGTCGCTGCCGACGCTCAGCTCGAGTTCGTCGACCAGTTCGCGGGTGTCCCAGCGGCCGACACGCTCGACGATGAAGTCGCGGATGCTGCCGCGGTAGCGGTCGACCATCGGCTCCACCGTGGCGCGCAGCCAGCCGTTGAGCCAGTCGCGCATGGAGGTATCGGCCGACAGTCGCTCCCCCAGCACCATCGCGACCCGCCCGGCGCGGGCCGCGATCTCGGAGTCCTCGCGCAGCAGGTCCTGCCGCAACCACGCCAGCACGTCGTCCCACAGCCCGCGCACGTAGCGGGGCAGGGCCGGGTCGTCGAGCAGGCGGTCGCGCATCTCGCCGACCTTGCGCTGCAGAGCCGGGTCGCTGCGCAGTCGCGCGATGAAGTCGGCGGCGTAGTGGTCGAACCGCAGGCGCAGCTCGTGGTCGGGCTCGGATGCCATCTCGTCGACGAGGTCGCCGACGCCTGCCACCACGCGTTCGGCCAACCGCCGGGCAACCGGCTCGTCCAGCCCGGTCAGCCTGAGGACGGACCAGAGCTGGGGCGCGATGCGCGCGGCCACGGTCTCCTGCGTGCCGGGGTCGGCCAGCACCCCGGCAATGTCCCGCAATACGCTGTCCAACAGGGCCTGGTGCCGGCGCTGGTGGGTCATGACCTCCAGCACCTGGCCTGCCAGGGCGGCGACGTCCATCCGCCGCAATTGCTCGCGCGTCAGCCGCTCGAGGAAGGCATGGAGCCGCTCGCTGTCGAGCAAAGCGAGCAGGTGCGGTGACAGGTCCACGACCAGCCGGCCGACGCGTGCGGTGTTCTCAGGTCGTGACAGCACGACGGCCAGCCGCGAGGCGGGATCGAACTCGTCGAGCTTGCGCATCACCTCGCCGGGCTCAAGGAAATGGTTGCAGATGAAGTCGGCCAGCGCCCGGCCGAGGGCATCCTTCCGGTTCGGGATGATCGCCGTGTGCGGGATCCAGCGCTGGCCGAGCGGGTGGCGGAACAGCGCGACCACCGCGAACCAGTCGGCCAGCCCGCCGATCATCGCCGCCTCCGCCATCGCCACCAGCAGGCCGAACGCCCAGTGCGGATGGCGCACCTCCATCCAGGTGGCCGCCACGAACAGCACTGCCGCAGCCGCGAGCATCGCGACCGCCACGCGCTTGCGGCGGGCGAGGGCGACGGCGCGGGGCGATGCGGCGACCGGAGGTAGCATGCGTCGATCATTGCAGCGACCGCCGGTGCACGCCACCCGGCCCGCGGATGAATACGGCCGGACGGCGCCACACGCGCGCCGTTTGCACGGGCGATAATCGACCCCATCCATGGAGCCGATGCCTGCCCGCCACGCTGTCGCACCCGCGCCGAGCCGCCGCCCCCTGTCCGCGGGGTGCACGTGACCGCGACGGCGCCATTCGACGGAAAGGCGTTCTCGCGCGGCCTCAGTACCGCGCCCGGCGTGTACCGGATGATCGGCGCCGACGACAAGGTCCTGTACGTCGGCAAGGCGAGCGCGCTGAAGAACCGCGTCTCCAGCTACTTCAATGCGACCCCGAAGTCGGCGCGGATCATGGCGATGCTGTCGCAGACCGTGCGGATGGAGGTGACGGTCACCCGTACCGAAGCCGAGGCGCTGATCCTCGAGAACGAGCTGATCAAGTCGCTCAAGCCGCGCTACAACGTGTTGCTGCGCGACGACAAGAGCTATCCCTACGTCCTGCTCACCAACGAAGCCTGGCCGCGGATCGCGGTCCATCGCGGGCCACGCTCGATACCCGGCCGGTACTTCGGTCCGTATGCGAGCGTCGGCGCGGTCCGCGACACGCTCAACCTGATGCACAAGCTGTTCAAGCTGCGCAGTTGCGAGGACAGCGTGTTCCGCAACCGGTCCCGGCCGTGCCTGCAGCACCAGATCGGCCGCTGCAGCGCGCCCTGCGTGGGACTGGTGTCGGCGCGCGAGTATGCCGAGAGCGTCCGCCGCGCCACCCTGCTGCTCGAGGGGCGCAGCGACGAGCTGACCGACGAGCTGGGCCGCGCGATGGAAGGCGCCGCCCAGCGCCTGGATTTCGAGGAGGCCGCCCGCCTGCGTGACCTGGTGTCGTCGATCCGCACGCTGCAGGCGCGCCAGTACGTCGATGGCCGCGCGGCGGACTTGGACGTCCTCGCCGTGTCGATGCAGGGCGCCGCGGCGTGCGTGGTGCTGCTGGCCTTCCGCGACGGCCGCAACCTGGGCACGCGCTCGTTCTTCCCCAAGACCAATGGCAGCGAGAACGCCGCAGAGGTGCTGGCGGCGTTCGTCTCGCAGTACTACGGCGAGCAGCTTCCCCCCGGCGAGATCGTCATCGACCGCGACATCCCGGACCGCGAACTGATCCAGCAGGCGCTGTCGGCGTCCGGCGAGCGCAAGGTCGAAATCCGCCACCGCGTGCGTGGCGACCGCGCCGGCTACCTCGACATGGCCCGGCGCAACGCGCAGATCACGCTGGCAAGCGAGCGCACCAGCCACGCTGCCCAGCTGGCTCGCGCCGAAAGCCTGCGTGAATTGCTGGGGATGGCCGCGCTGCCACAACGGATCGAGTGCTTCGACATCAGCCACACCATGGGCGAGGCCACCGTCGCATCGTGCGTGGTGTTCGATGCGGAAGGCCCGGTCCGCGGCCAGTACCGCCGCTACAACATCGCCGGCATCGAGTCGGGTGACGACTACGCGGCGATGCACCAGGCCATCAGCCGGCGTTTCCGTCGCGCGGTGGCATCCGACACGGTCGACGTGGATGACCCGGCGGCCGCGACCCGGCGCAAGCGGGTGGACAAGGCGGCCGCGGTGCTGCCCGATATCCTGCTGATCGACGGCGGTGCCGGCCAGGTCGCGCAGGCGAGGGCGGTGCTGGACGAGCTGGGCATCGAAGGCGTGGCGCTGGTCGGCGTCGCCAAGGGGCCGGCCCGCCGCCCCGGCGACGAGGAACTGCTGCTGCCCGATGGGCGGTGCGTCCGCCCGGGTGCCGGCTCGCCCGCATTGCAACTGGTGCAGCAGGTCCGCGACGAGGCGCACCGGTTCGCCATCACCGGCCATCGCGGTCGGCGCCAGAAGGCGCGCAACACCAGCCGGTTGGAGGACATCCCCGGCATCGGCCCGCGCCGCCGCGCCAACCTGTTGCGTCACTTCGGCGGACTCGGCGGGCTCAAGGCCGCCGGCGTCGAGGAGATCTCCCGCGTGGAAGGCGTGAACGCTGCCCTGGCCGAACGCATCTATGCGACCCTGCACGGACTCGAAAGCGCTGGCAATGCCCCCGGGGCCGGTGCGACACGGAGTGAAGAATGAAGTTGACGGTGCCGACCATGCTCACGTTGCTGCGGATCGTGCTGATCCCGGTGCTGGTGCTGGTCTATTACCTGGATTACCGGTGGACGAATTTCGCCGCCGCGGCGATCTTCGCGTTCGCCTCGCTGACGGACTGGCTCGACGGCTGGATCGCCCGTCGCTACGACCAGTACTCGGCGTTCGGCGCGTTTCTGGATCCGGTGGCGGACAAGCTGATGGTCGCCACCGCACTGGTGATCACCGTGCAGCACCACCACACCGTGTGGATGGCGTTGTGGGCGGCGGTGATCATCGGGCGCGAGATCGCGGTGTCGGCCCTGCGCGAGTGGATGGCCGAGCTCGGCCAGCGGGCGAAGGTCAAGGTCGCCACGATCGGCAAGGTCAAGACGGTGGTCCAGATGGTCGCGCTGGTGTTCCTGCTGTACCGCGATCCGGTGCTGCAGTTGCCCGTGTTCGCGATCGGCGAGTGGCTGCTGGCCGCGGCCGCGCTGCTGACGCTGTGGTCGGGTTTCGCGTACCTGCATGCAGCCTGGCCTTCGCTGAAGGATGATGTGAAAAACAGTTGACAGTTCTGCCGTCATGCCTAAAATGGCGGCTCCTCAGCGGGAATAGCTCAGTTGGTAGAGCACGACCTTGCCAAGGTCGGGGTCGCGAGTTCGAGTCTCGTTTCCCGCTCCAGATTTCGCCCTCCGGTTCGCTGGAGGGGCTTTCGAAACAAACCCCGTTCGCGGGGTTTTGTTTTTTCCAGAGGCTGCCCCGTGCAGCCGGCACCACAAGCGGTATGCTTGCGGTGCGCGTCATCCGGCCGGGTGGCAGAGTGGTTATGCAGCGGACTGCAAATCCGCGTACGCCGGTTCAATTCCGACCTCGGCCTCCATCTTCGAACCGCGCTCCGGCGCGGTTTTTTCTTTGTGCGACCATCGGCCCGGATGGCGGAACTGGTAGACGCAACGGACTTAAAATCCGTCAGCCGCAAGGCTATCCGGGTTCGATTCCCGGTCCGGGTACCACGCTGCTACCCCGCGCCCACGCTGGCGAGGAACGCCCCCAGCAGCGCGCCGCGATGGCGCTGGCGGTGAAGCACCAGGCTCAGCTCGCGCTGCAGCGGCAGGAACGGCGTCGGCAAGACGGCGATGCGCCCGGAGAGCCGCGCTTCCTCCACCGCGATCGCCGGCAGCAGTGCCAGGCCGAGGCCGGCGATCACCGCCTGCTTGATCGCCTCGCTCTGGTCGAGCTCGAGCACGGTCTCGCCGGCGGGGAGCGCCGCGAGGACGCGTTCGGCCTGGCTGCGCGTGGCCGAGCCGGCCTCGCGCAGGATCCAGCGTGCGCCTGCGAAGTCGTCCGGCCGCAGGCGTTTGCGCCCGGCCAGCCGGTGGTTCGGCGGTGCACACACGCACAAGGTGTCGCTTCGCCACGGAAGGAGTTCCAGTTGCGGATGCGCCGCCGGCCCCTCGATGCACCCCAGGTCCAGGCTGTAGTCGAGCATCCCGGCGAGGATCGATGCGCTGTTGTCGACGTGCAGCCGGATGCTGACGCGTGGATGCGCGGCCACGAACCCGCCCAGCAGGTCGCCGACCAGGTAGTTGCCGATGGTGTTGCTGGCGCCCAGCCGCAGTTCACCGGACAGGTCCTCGCCGGCGTCGCCCAGGCCGAACTCGCGTAGCCGCTCGAGGATGTCGCGGGCGCGCGGCAACAGGCGGCGGCCATGCGCGTTGAGGTGCAGGCGCTGCTGGATACGGTCGAACACCCGGTATCCCAGCAGCCGCTCCAGCTCGCCCAGGGCCATGCTGGCCGCCGGCTGGGTCAGGTGGAGTTGCTCGGCCGCGCCACGCACGGTGCCGCCGGCGGCAATGGCGACGAACACTTCCAGTTGCCGGGGGCTGACGCTGTTCATCAATCGGACTGATGGGGCGGGTAAGAAGTATCAACTGTACTGAATATCGAGGGTGGGCCACGATTGCGTCCCCGATGACGTCCCGCCCGTCCAACCCATGACCACACCCTCCGGCACGTTGCCAGGCATCCTCCGGCCGACCATTCGCCTGCTTCCCGGTCTCGCGCTCGCGGTCGGGCTGGGCTTGCTCGGCCTGTGGCTCGCGGAGTTGCCGTGGCTCGCGCGCTGGCAGTTGAGCGCGCTCACCTGCGCGATCGTGCTGGGACTGCTGGTGGGCAATCTGCTGGGCGCGCACCTGCCCGCACGGCTGGCGCCAGGTCTTCACGTGTCGCAGCGGCAGCTGTTGCGGGCGGGCGTCGTCCTGTACGGGCTCAGGCTGAGTTTCCAGGACATCGCGGCGATCGGCGCCGCCGGGCTGCTGGTCGACGTGGTGGTGGTCGTGTCCACGCTCATGCTGGGCACTTGGGCCGGGCGCCGTTGGTTTGGCCTGGACCGGCACACGGCGATGCTGACGGCCGCCGGCAGCGCTATCTGTGGCGCGGCGGCGGTGCTGGCCGTCGAGCGCGTGCTGCGCGCCGATCCCAGCAAGGTGGCGATCGCGGTCGCCACGGTTGTGTTGTTCGGCACCTTCAACATCTTCCTGTACCCGATGCTGTACCCGCATCTCGGGCTCGATCCCGCCGCGTTCGGGCTGTATGCCGGAGCGACCGTGCATGAAGTGGCGCAGGTGGTGGCGGTCGGCAGCGCGGTCAGTCCCGAGACCGCCGACGCCGCAGTCATCGTCAAGCTGACCCGGGTGTTGCTGCTGGTACCCGTGTTGCTGGTGCTCGGCTGGCAGGAGGCACGTGAGGGCGGTGAGCGGGCCATGGTGATCCCGTGGTTCGCATTGGGGTTCCTGGCGGTGGTGGCCCTCAACTCGGTCATCCAGCTGCCCGGGCCGTGGAGGGCGGCGCTGCTGACGTTGGACACGCTGTTGCTCGCAACCGCCATGGCGGCACTGGGCGTGGAGACGCGCATCGCCAAGCTGCGTGCGCTCGGCCCGCGGCCGCTGTTGCTGGCCGGTGTGCTCTTCCTGTGGCTCAGCGTCGGCGGGTACCTGCTCGTGCGCGCAGTCACGTGACATTGCCGCGCTGACCACGGTCCCATCACGACCGGGGTCGATATGGTTCGTCCATGTTTTCGAACCTGCTCGTCCTCGCCATGTCCGCGGCGCCGCAGGCGTCGACGCCGCCTCCGCCCGCATACGACCAGGCCGCTTACCGCCGCTGCGTGGACAGTCTGCAGGCGCGGGCGGGGCGCGAAGGCATCGGCAGCGCGCTGTTCGACCGGCACGTGCGCACGGTGGTGCCGGACACCTCGGTGCTGCGGCTGCTGGATTCGCAGCCCGAGTTCAAGACGCCGATCTGGGACTACCTCGCCGGCCTGGTCGACGAGGAGCGTGTCGCCGACGGCCGGCAGATGCTGCAACGCCATGCGGATGTGCTGTCCAGGGTGGAAGCGGCATATGGCGTCGACCCGGCGACCGTGGTTGCGGTGTGGGGCGTTGAAAGCGACTTCGGCGATACATTCGGCAAGCGCCCGCTGCTTCAGTCGCTGACGACGCTGTCGTGCATGGGACGGCGGCAGGATTTCTTCCGGGGCGAGTTGCTGGCCACGCTGCGGATCATCCGCGATGGTGATGTCACCGCCGACAAGCTGGTCGGGTCGTGGGCCGGCGCCTTCGGCCATACCCAGTTCATTCCGTCGACATACCGTCGGCTGGCAGTTGATTTCGATGGTGACGGTCGCCGGGACCTGGTGGACAGCATCCCCGACGCGCTTGCCTCGACCGCCAATTACCTCAAGCGGGCCGGATGGCGCACTGGTGAGCCGTGGGGCTACGAGGTCGCGGTGCCCGCCCGCTTCAGCGGTGCCCACGGACGTACCCGGCGGCAGCCGCTGTCGCATTGGGTAGGGCAGGGCATCACACGGGTGGACGGCAGTCCCATAGCGCCCGATGGCCGGCGCTCGGCGCTGGTGATGCCTGCCGGCCGCGACGGACCCGCGTTCCTGGTGTTCCGCAACTTCGACGCGATCTACTCGTACAACGCCGCCGAGAGCTATGCGTTTGCGATCGCGTTGCTGTCGGAGCGACTGCGCGGCCGCCCGGGTCTCGTTCGCGACTGGCCCACCGACGACCCGGGGCTGTCGCGGCTCCAGCGTCGCGAACTGCAGCAATTGCTGCTGGATCGTGGCCACGACATCGGCGAGATCGACGGCATCGTCGGCGGCAACACACGCGCCGCGATCGTGCTTGAGCAGCAGCGTCTCGGCCGTCCCCCCGACGGTCGCGCCAGCCAAGGCCTGCTGCGCGCGTTGAAGGCTACGCGCCCGGTGCCGGCTGCGCCGGCGGAGCCCCGGACCCGCTAGCCGGCAAGGCATCGGTCGCCCGGCGCGCCGGTTATCCTTGCGCTTCGACTGATGGGAGCCTGCATGTCGCGCTATGCCCTCTACGCCGCCGCCATCGCACTGACCCTGCTGTCGGCGGTGATGACCTTTGCCTTCGACCGCGACTGGACGTGGGTCCTGCTGGCCGCCGGCGCGCTGACGGCACTGGGGACCTGGGACCTGCTGCAACAGCGCAGCACGCTGCGTCGCAACTACCCGCTGCTCGCACACTTCCGCTACGGACTGGAGTCGATCGGCCCCGAGATGCGGCAGTACTTCATCCAGGCAGATACCGCCGAGGTGCCGTTCTCGCGCCTGCAGCGTGCACTTGTCTACCAGCGCTCCAAGTCGGTCATCGATACCCGCCCGTTCGGCACGTTGCAGGACGTCTATGGCCCCGACTACGAGTGGATCAACCACTCGATGGTGCCGAGCGAGCATGTCGACCCGGATTTCCGCGTGCTGGTTGGGGAGAAGAGCGCACAGCCGTACTCGGCGAGCGTGTTCAACATCTCGGCGATGAGCTTCGGGTCGCTGTCGGCCAATGCCATCCGCGCCCTCAACAAGGGCGCCAAGGCCGGCGGCTTCTATCACGACACCGGCGAAGGCTCGATCTCGCCGTATCACCGCGAACACGGGGGCGATCTGGTCTGGGAAATCGGCTCGGGCTACTTCGGTTGCCGCGACAACGATGGCGGTTTCAGCGTCGAGCGGTTCGTGGAGAATGCCACCGACCCGCAGGTGAAGATGATCGAGGTCAAACTGTCGCAGGGCGCCAAGCCCGGCCACGGCGGCGTGCTGCCCGCGCCCAAGGTCAGCCCTGAAATCGCGTTGACGCGTGGGGTGCCGCCGGGTGTCGAGTGTGTGTCACCGGCGCAGCACAGCGCCTTCTCGACCCCCGTCGGCCTACTCGAGTTTGTCGCCCGCCTTCGCGAACTGTCCGGCGGCAAGCCGACCGGCTTCAAGCTGGCGATCGGGCATCCGTGGGAATGGTTCGGCATCGCCAAGGCGATGAAGGAAACCGGCATCCTGCCGGACTTCATCGTGGTCGACGGCGCGGAGGGCGGCACCGGCGCCGCGCCGGCGGAATTCATCGACCACGTCGGCCTGCCCATGCACGAGGCACTGATGCTGGTGCACAACACCCTGGTTGGGCTCGAGTTGCGCGACGACCTTCGGCTGGCGGCGGCCGGCAAGGTCACCAGCGCGTTCGACATCGCGCGCACACTGGCGATGGGCGCGGACTGGTGCAATGCGGGCCGGGGTTTCATGTTCGCGGTCGGCTGCATCCAGGCCCAGGCGTGCCACACCGACCATTGCCCCACCGGCGTGGCGACCCAGGATCCGCGACGCTGGCGCGGCCTGGATGTGGGGGACAAGTCCAGCCGCGTCTATAACTTCCACCACAACACCGTGCGCGCATTGCGCGACCTGGTGTGCGCGGCCGGGCTGGAGCATCCGCGTGAACTCGGGCCAGAGCACATCATGCGTCGGGTTACGCCGACCGAGGTCCGGTCGCTGGCGGCGCTGTACCGGTTCCTCGAACCCGGGGCCCTGTTGACGGGCCTGCCCGAGCACGCGGTGTTCAAGGCGTTCTGGGCGAGCGCACGCAGCGATTCGTTCGGTGCGCCCGACCGCGCGCGCAAGATGCGCCAGAGCAAGTCGTTCTGACCGGTCTCAGTCGAGCAGATCGAGCACGCGCTCGGGAGGGCGACCGATCACCGCACGCCCACCGTTGACGAAGATCGGGCGCTCGATCAGCCGCGGGTGAGCCGCCATGGCCGCGATGATCCGGTGATCCGTGATCGACGGGTCGTCCAGCCCGAGTTCGCGGTACTCGGCCTCGCCGGTGCGCAACAGGGCACGGGGCGAAACGTCCAGCATCGCGACCAGCTGGCGCAGCTCGTCCTCGCCCGGCGGGGTGTCCAGGTAGGCGCGGATCTCGGGCTCGATGCCGCGTTCGCGCAGCAGCTCGAGTGCGCCGCGGGACTTGGAGCAGCGGGGGTTGTGATACAGGCGGGCAGCGGGCATGCGAACTCCTTGTCGACGGTCCCCGCGGGCATAAAAAAAGCCGGCGCGTGGCCGGCTCCATACTACTGGTGGGCGGTGCAGGGATCGAACCTGCGACCCTTGCCGTGTGAAGGCAATGCTCTACCGCTGAGCTAACCGCCCGGTATTGCTGGGCCGCGCAGTTTACTGGGCGCCGCGGACGCCGGCAAGCCTTTCGGGCCGGTCAATACACCCGGCACTGCATGAACCGCACCGGTTGCCCGCTCGAGGGGGCGGGCTGCAACTGCACGCGGGAAGCGCCGAGCGACTCGCTGCGCTCCAGCACCTCGCAGACGCCGTCGATCTGGTCATCGGTGGCATCGGGCATCAGGTGCACCACAAGGGTCGACCGGGTGGCCCAGCCGGCATCGACGACGCCGGGCAGGGCGGCGATGTCGCGTTCGATCTGTTCGCGCTGCTCCGCTTCGGATGCCGGTTCCGTGGCGCCGGCCGGCGTGTCCGTGGACGGTGCAGCGATCACGGGCGCCGCCGGCTCAACCCCACGACCGGTCAACGGCATTTGCGAAGCGGGTGGGGCCACCATCGGCGGTACCGGGGCCGGCTTCGGGTCGCCGCCAGCGCTCCGCAACCCGCCAAGCAGCATTGCCAGCGCGACGCCGGCAGCCAGTGCCGCAACCCAGCCAAGCCCGATCGCCCGCAACGTGCGGCGGTGCGCCGTCGCCACGAGGTCGGTGTGCACGCTTGGTGGCAGGAGGGGGTCGATCAGCGTCCACAGCATCGGCCCGTCCAGCAGCTCGATCGCCCCCGCGTGGCGGCGGGCATCGGGCTCGATCCGGCCGAGCGTGGTGAGGATGCCGCCACTCGCGCCGCTGGCCCGCACCGCCGAGGCAAGCTCCTCGACCATTGGACGCCCGACCCGGTAGTCGACGCCCTGCTTGCAGGTCAGCAACCAGGTCTGGCCATCGCGGTTGAGCAGCAGGTCGGCCTTCTGGCCGCGGTCGGCGGACGGCTCCAGCCGGCTTGCCTCGAAGCCCTGCGCCTGCAGCGCCTCGATAACGAAGCGCGAGAACTCCCGCCAACGCATCGCCGCCAAGGTGCGCAGCCCGGCCTCCATCACCCATTTCCGGCATTGCACCCGCCACAACCAGGCACTGAGGCCGGCGCCGAGGACAAGTGCGATCACCAATGCAGTTACTAAGAATGGAACTGTCAGCATTCCTGCGATCCACCTGGGGGGCAACGAAAGACCCGCGCAATATACGTCCGCGTCTGCGCACGCCGGGTGAGGCGCGGCACGGTTTGGCACACCGCGGGCTGCCGGCCCCTGTGCGGGCCGGAACGCCTCAGAACCGCTCGTCCAGTACGCGGCGGATCTCCGCTTCGATCGGGCCCTTCATCGCGCCCAGCAGGAACCCCAGTTGCGCCGTGACATGCACCTGTCCCGGCAGCAGGGCGATGCGGCCATCGATGCCGCTTCGGGTGAAGTCGAGGATGTCCCCGTCCCAGCGGCACTCGGCGCCGAACCGGTCGGCCAGCTTGTCGGCGATTTCCTGGACGGCCTGGCGCGCGCGCGGCGGGGCCAGTGTATGGGGATGTTGGATGTCGATGCTTGCCATGGAACCTCCTGTGGAGTGCCATTGTGCGGCGCGCCGCGAGGGGTTCACAGCCCATGGGCGACGTGTGGGGAGCGTGCTAGATTTTAGCGGCGTGAATGCCCTCAGCCTGCGATTTCCCGACCACGACCGCAACGAACTGGCCCTGGGCCAGGGCGTCCACGCGTTCGGCCGCGCCGACGATGGTGCCCTGGACCGAGTCGAGCACCGCGAAGACGCGCTGGTGCAGTTCTGCATCGACCGCCGCGGGGTCTGGCTGCAGTCCCGTGCGCCCGACGGCGCGGTGCACGTCAACGGCCGGCCGGTACGGCGCATGGCAATGCTGCGCGCCGGCGATGCCATCCACCTGGAAGGGGCCGAACTGGTCCTGCTGGGCACCTCGCCGGGGCCGATGCCGAAGGGCATCCCGAACGTGCGCGAGAGCGACCGGCGCGCGGTGCTGCGCGGGGTTGGCGGGCCTTCCCATGGACGCTGTTTCAGCCTCGACCACGCGCGCGAGATCGGTCGCGATGTCGAATGCGACATCCGCATCGACGGCCCTGCGATCGCCGAGCGCCATGCGCGGCTCGAGCCGCACCAGGACGGCATCGTGCTGCGTGACCTGGGCGGCGCCAACGTCGTGGTCAACGGCCACGCGGTGCGCGAAGGGTTGTTGCAGGCCGGCGACCAGCTGGTGGTGGGCAGCCACCGGTTCGTGATCGAGGCGCCACTGTCACCGGGCATCGCGGAAGCCACGGCCGTCCCGGAGGATGGGCACGACACGGAGACGACAGACGACGCGCCTTCGCCGGTCGCGTCCTCGATACGACGCATGCCGTGGCTGTTGCTGGCCGCGGTGATGCTGGCCGCGGCACTGACGCTGCTGTTGATGTTCGGCGCGCGCTGAGCGCGCCCGGCCTTCCCGTCCCGACCTTCCCAATGGAGCTCCTGCGATGACGCGCGCCTACAACTTCAGTGCCGGCCCTGCGACCCTGCCCGAAACCGTGCTGGAACAGGCGGGCGCCGAGCTCCTTGACTGGCACGGCGCCGGTGCCTCGATCGTCGAGCTGAGCCATCGTGGACCGGAGTTCATGCAGGTCGCATCCGAGGCCGAGGCCGACCTGCGCACGCTGCTGTCCGTACCCGACGACTACGCGGTGCTGTTCCTGTCCGGCGGCGCGACCACCCAGCAGGCGCTGATCCCGCTCAACCTCGCCGCCCCCGGGCAAGCCGCGGACTACGTGGTGACGGGCCACTGGGGCAAGACCGCGATCAAGCAGGCGCACCCTTATGTGTCCGCCAACGTCGCCGCCGACGGCGAGGCGGGTGGCTTCCGGGACATTCCCGCGCGGGCCGATTGGCGGCTGTCCGACGACGCTGCGTACGTGCACGTCACCGCCAACGAGACCATCCACGGGGTGGAGTTCCGCGACACACCCGACGTGGGCGACGTGCCGCTGATCGCCGATTTCAGCTCCAGCATTGCCTCCGAACCGGTCGACGTGTCTCGCTACGCGATGATCTACGCCGGCGCGCAGAAGAACCTCGGGCCGGTCGGCGTGAGCGTGGTGATCGTGCGCCGGGAGCTGCTGGAGCGTAGCGGCCAGCCGCGCGCGCCCATCTTCGAGTACGCCCGGCACGCGAAGAGCGGCTCGATGCTCAACACCCCGCCGACCTTCAACTGGTACCTGGCCGGGCTTGTT
Source organism: Lysobacter zhanggongensis (assembly GCF_046638635.1). Classification (NCBI taxonomy): domain Bacteria; kingdom Pseudomonadati; phylum Pseudomonadota; class Gammaproteobacteria; order Lysobacterales; family Lysobacteraceae; genus Lysobacter; species Lysobacter zhanggongensis. Next base: position 8,421 of record NZ_JBJXHK010000033.1, on the reverse strand, counting down.
TTCAAGTGGATGCTGGCCGAAGGCGGCGTCGAGGAGTTCGCCCGCCGCAACCAGCGCAAGGCCGATGCCCTGTACGCGGCGATCGACGGATCCGGCGGTTTCTATCGCAACGAGGTAGCGCCGGCCGTGCGCTCGCGGATGAACGTGCCGTTCTTCCTCCACGACGATGGACTGGACAAGGCGTTCCTCGCCGAGGCGAAGGAGGCCGGGTTGATCTCGCTGAAGGGCCACCGGGCACTGGGCGGCATGCGTGCCTCGATCTACAACGCCATGCCCGAGGCGGGCGTGCGCGCCTTGGTGGGGTTCATGGACGAGTTCCGGCAGCGGCACGGATGACGACGCGGCAGGACTGGATCGCCGCGCTTGGCGGTCCGTTACACGGTTCGCTCGTGGTGCCAGGGGACAAGTCGGTGTCGCACCGTGCACTGATGCTCGGGGCGCTGGGCGACGGGGTCACGGAAGTCCACGGTTTCCTGGAAGGGGAGGACACGTGCGCCACGGCCCGCGTGCTCGGCCAGCTGGGCGTGCGCATCGAGTCTCCGGCGCCGCAGGTGCGGCGCATCCACGGGGTCGGGCTGGATGGACTGCGCGGCAGCGACGCCGAGCTGGATTGCGGCAATGCCGGCACCGGCATGCGGTTGCTGGCCGGCCTGCTCGCAGGACAGGCGTTCGACAGCGTGCTGGTGGGGGATGCGTCGCTGTCGCAACGGCCGATGCGGCGCGTGACAGAACCGCTGGCGGCGATGGGGGCTCGCATCGATACAGGGCCGGGTGGGGTGCCGCCGCTTCGGATCCACGGCGGCCAATCGCTGTCCGGCATCGCCTACGACCTGCCGGTGGCGAGCGCACAGGTGAAGTCGGCCGTGCTGCTCGCCGGCCTGGGCGCACGTGGCACGACCACCGTGCGCGAGCCGCATCCGACCCGGGATTACACCGAACGGATGCTGGCCGCGTTCGGTTATCCGATCGACTTCAAGCCCGGGTTTGCGAGCGTGCCGGGTGGACATCGCCTGGTTGCGACGCGGGTGGAAGTGCCGGCTGATTTCTCGTCCGCTGCGTTCTTCGTGGTCGCCGCCAGCATCATCCCGGGGTCTGACCTGGTGCTGCGGTCGGTCGGGGTCAGCCCGAGGCGTACCGGGCTGTTGCAGGCGCTGCGGTTGATGGGCGCCGATATCGAAGAGACCGACAGTCGCGAGCAGGGCGGGGAGCCGGTCGCGGATCTGCGAGTGCGCCACGCGCCACTGACGGGCATCGAAGTGCCCGAAGCGCTGGTGCCGGACATGATCGACGAGTTCCCGGCGCTGTTCGTCGCCGCCGCATGCGCCTCAGGCCGCACGGTGGTACGCGGCGCGGCCGAGTTGCGGGTCAAGGAGTCCGACCGCATCGGCACCATGGCCGCTGGATTGCGAGCACTTGGCATCCGGGCGGACGAGCGCGCGGACGGCGTCGTCATCCAAGGGGGGCGCCTGCGCGGTGGCGAGGTGGACGCCCACGGAGACCACCGGGTGGCAATGAGCTTTGCCGTCGCCGCCCAGCGCGCCGAGGGCGAGGTGCGCATCCGCGATGTCGCCAACGTCGCCACCTCGTTCCCGGGGTTCGTGTCGCTGGCTACCCAGGCCGGATTCGGACTGCGCGCCGGCTGACCGGCGCGCGTGGCCCCTCAGCGTGAGGGTTCGAACGCGATCGGTACCACCACCGTGCCGACGGTCGGCCGGCCGTCAAGGGTCGCCGGTTCGAACCGCCAGCGTTTCACCGCGTCCACCGCGGTGCGGTCGAGCAGGCGCGAGCCGCTGCCCTGGCTGACCGACACCGAGGTCGGCACGCCATCGGGCCCGATCTCCGCCCTGACCATCACCGTTCCGCTTTCGCCACGGCGCAGTGCGCGCACGGGATACCGCGGGGCAGGGGTGGCGCCGGGGATCGGCCGGGGCTGGGTCAACGGGCTGGGCGGGGGGGGCGGCGGCGGTTCGACCGCGACCGGCGCCGGCGCTTCGACCAGCCGGGGCTCGTCCTGCTGCGCCACTTCGTCCTCGTCCGCGGACTGTCGCTCGGCATCCATCCCGCTTGCGTCGCGACTGCCCGCGGGCAGGGGCACCGGCAACGGTTCGTACGCGGACGGCGCAGCCGTTGGCGGCGTGCCGTTGGCGCGGAAGAAATCGTCGCCGTCGCGGTCGCCCGACCAGACCAGCGCAAACAGCACCAGGCCGATGACGAAGGCGCCCAGCACCAGCCACAGGGCGCGCGGCGAAGGGCGCCACGAGGCGAGGTCGAAATGGGAACGCGACGGCTTGGTCGGGGATTCGGGCATGGGCGCGGCTCGGCGGCAGTCGTCGACATTGTGCATGTCTGTGTTCAATGGTGCGCCAACGGCACCCATCCACGTCAATCCACGCGATAATCGCGCACCCGACCACCCGGATGCGGTCCCATGCTTGACCCCAACCTGTTGCGCCAGCAACCCGACGAACTCGCCGAACGGCTCCGTGCCACCCGTGGCTACGCACTGGATCCGGCGGCGCTGCAGGCGCTGGAGGCCGAGCGAAAGCAGATCCAGGTCCGGACGCAGGAGCTGCAGGCGCAGCGCAACAGCCGGTCCAAGGCGATCGGCCAGGCGAAGGCGAAGGGTGAAGACGTCGCTCCGCTGCTGGCGGAGGTGGCCGGGCTGGGCGACGAGCTGAAAGCCAGCGAGGCCCGGCTGCAGGCGATCCAGGCCGAGCTGGAAGCCATCGCGCTGGGCATCCCGAACCTGCCGCATGCCTCGGTACCCGCGGGCACGGACGAGTCCGGCAACGTCGAGCAGCACCGCTGGGGCACCCCGCGGACGTTCGACTTCCAGGTCCGCGACCACGTGGAGCTCGGCGCCCCCAACGGCTGGCTCGATGGCGACACCGCCGCAAGACTCAGCGGCGCGCGCTTCACCGTGCTGCGCGGGCCGCTGGCGCGGCTGCACCGCGCGCTCGCGCAGTTCATGCTCGACCTGCACACCGGCGAGCATGGCTACGAGGAGACCAACGTGCCGCTGCTCGTGAATGCCGACAGCATGCGCGGCACCGGCCAGTTGCCGAAGTTCGAGGACGACCTGTTCGCCACCGAGATCGGCGACGCGGCCTCGGCCAACAACCGCCGCTACCTCATCCCGACCGCCGAGGTGCCGCTGACCAACATCGTCCGCGACGAAATCGTGGAGGATGCCGCGCTGCCGATGCGCATGACCGCCGACTCGATGTGCTTCCGTGCCGAAGCCGGCAGCCACGGGCGCGATACCCGCGGCATGATCCGCCAGCACCAGTTCGAAAAGGTCGAGCTGGTCTGCGTCAGCCGCCCCGGGGAGTCATACGACGAGCACGAGCGGATGACCCGCTGCGCCGAGGTGGTGCTCGAGCGGCTCGGCCTGCCGTACCGCCGCATGCTGCTGTGCAGTGGCGACATGGGGTTCTCGGCCACCAAGACCTACGACCTGGAGGTCTGGCTGCCGAGCCAGGAGACCTACCGTGAGATCTCGTCGGTCTCCAACTGCGAGGCGTTCCAGGCCCGCCGCATGCAGGCGCGCTGGCGCAACCCCGCTACCGGCAAGCCGGAGCTGGTGCACACGCTCAATGGTTCGGGCGTGGCGATCGGGCGCGCATTGATCGCGGTGATGGAGAACTACCAGGATGCGGACGGCTCCATCGCGATCCCGGACGTGCTCAAGCCATACATGGGTGGACTTGAACGGATCGGCTGAGCCGCCACGCGGCACCTAGGCTGCAAGAACAAGGGCCCTGCATGGGCCCTTGTTGTTTTCCGGGTCAAGACGAGGCGCACCGCGCGTCGCCGTAGCTCAGGCGGCCAGCGCCTCGCACGAGCCCTCGATGCGCTCGCGCGCGGACTTGATCGAGGCTTCGCGTTGCTCGGGCGAGACCGCCAGGCCTTCGGCGGTGATGAATTCCACGTCGGTGATCCCCCAGAAGCCGAACACGTAGCGCAGGTACGGCTCGATGAAGTTGGTCGGCGCATCGCCCGAATGGAACCCGCCGTAGGCCCCGGCGACAAAGACGGTCTTGCCTCCTGCCAGTCCGACCGGTCCGGCCTCCGTGTACTTGAAGGTCTTGCCGGCCACGGAGATCCGGTCGATCCACGCCTTGAGCTGGCTCGGGATGTTGAAGTTGTACATCGGCACCCCGACCACCACGACGTCGGCCGCGAGGAATTCGTCCATCATGGCGGCGGCCAACTCCGCTTCCTGCGCGTCCGCACCGGCCAGCGAGCCACCGGTCAGGTGGGGCAGGCGGGCCTCGGCAAGGTCGCGGTAGCTGACCTCCAGTCCCGGGGTCGCGTCCTGCCAGCGCTTCACCATGGCGGCGCTGAGGGTGCGGCTGGTGGAGTTGTCGCCCAGGATGCTGGAATCGATATGCAGGAGCTTCATGGTTTCTCGGTCCGAATGGGCTCGTGGCCCGACAGAAACCAGAGTAGGTTGTTGCAGTTTCGGGATAAACCGCATCTAATGTCACGCAACGTTCTGCGTATGGGATAACCGTGCACGACCTCAACGATCTCTACTACTTCGCGATGGTGGTCGACCATTCGGGTTTCGCTGCGGCGGAACGCGCACTGGGCATCCCAAAGTCGCGGCTCAGCCGCCGCATCACCCAGCTCGAGAACGAACTCGGCGTCCGCCTTCTGCAGCGCTCCACGCGCCGTTTCGCGGTCACCGATGTCGGCCAAAGCGTCTACCGCCACGCGCAGACGATGCTGGCCGAGGCACAGGCCGCGCGCGAGGTGGTGGACCGTCTCAGTGCCGAGCCGCGCGGGCTGATCCGGGTCAGCGTGCCGGTCGGCACCGCGCAGGAGCAGATGCCGAGGTTGCTGCCCGAGTTCCTCGCCCGGTATCCGCAGGTGCGGGTGCAACTGCAGGTGAGCAACCGGCGGGTCGACGTTATCAACGAAGGCATCGACGTCGCTCTGCGCGTACGCACCCGGCTCGACGACGATGGCAGCCTGGTGATGCGCAGCTTCGGCCAGATCCAGGAGCTGCTGGTGGCCAGCCCGGACTACCTGCGCAAGATGGGCCGCCCCACGCACCCGGAAGAGCTGTCCGAACACATCACGATGTCGATGAGCGAGGACGAGTCCCGCCAGCGCTGGGAGTTGCACGGCCCCGACGGCGAGATCAAGCGGATCGACCTCAAGCCGCGGGTGGCCGGTTTCGATTTCCCGATGTTGATGGCGCTGGCCCGGCAGGGCGTGGGCATCACGATGCTGCCCGAGACGGTGTGTGCCGAGGCCGTCCGCAAGGGTGAGCTGCAGGTCGTGCTGCCCGAATGGCGGCTGCCGCAGGGCATCTTCCACGCGGTCTTCGCCTCGCGCCGCGGCTTGCTGCCGGCGGTCCGGGTGTTCATCGATTACTTGGCCGAGAAGGTGCCGGGTCTGGTCGAGTCGGCCCGGCTGGGCTGCGCCGACATCAACGGCAAACCATGTAGCGAGGCCGAGCAGAAAGCCTTCATGCGTTGAGCTGCGCCCCCCGTCGCATGCGAGAATGTCGCCCGCCGTACAAGGGTCCGACCTTACGGAGAGATGGCCGAGTGGTTTAAGGCAGCAGTCTTGAAAACTGCCGTGGGTTTACGCCCACCGTGGGTTCGAATCCCACTCTCTCCGCCATGGCCCGCTCCGCGCTGGCCGCGCTACCAGACCAGGTCGTCGGGGACCTCGAACCGGCTGTAGTAGTCGTCATCGTCGCATTCGTTCCCAGGCGGCGGGTTCTTCGCGTGGTCGAGCACGACCAGCTCCGCGGCGCGCTCAAGGACCTTGTCGGCGGCGGCACGCGGGACCAGCTCGTAGCCCTCGCCGTGGCGCACGATGACCAGTGCCCCCTTTGCCAACTGGCCGCGTTGCGAGGCATCGACCAGCAGGCGCTTGATCACGCCTTCGTCGGTGAACGCGTAGGCGATTTCGCCATCGCGATTGAGCCTGTTGGTTTCCACGATCTGGCGGGCCTGCGCCCGGGCTTCTTCCACCCGTGCCCGGGCGTTGCGTTCGGCAGCGAGGGCACGGTCGCGTTCGGCGCGCTCGGCCTGCAGCCGGCGCGCATCCACTTCCGGTGTTTCGGTGGGGGGAGCCGACTTCCCATGTCGCTGGCGTGTCTGTTCCCGCACGATCTGCGCGGCCTTGCTCTTCTTGACCAGGCCGGCTTTCAGCAGCTGGTCCTGCAACGGGTTGCGCATCGCCATCAGTGGCTGCCCGCCGCTGTGCCCACACCACCGGCGGCGGCATCCCACTGGCGCAGGGCGGACTCGATGGCATCGATCCCGCGCACCGCCGCATTCGGGTCGATCTGCGACATCGTGTCGTGTTCGCTGTGCAGCACCTGCATCACCTTCGGCATGGTCGCGGGCGGTTTTCCGGCATAGGCGCCGAGGATGCCGTCGATCTCGTCGCCACCCACCAGCGAGTACGACACGGCCGGCCACTGGGCGTCCAGGAACGCGCGGTGGTCGGTCGGCGGGTACTGGGTGCCGGCCGACAACTTGAGGCCCGCGTCGGCGGCGGTCGCCTGCGTTGAAGCCACGAGCGCGTGGGTGGGGTCGGGCGCCATCATCCAGACGGTATCGCCCCAGCCGAACACGTCGAAGTTGACGTACTGCGCCGGCTGCTGACCGCCTGACTGCACGAAGGCGTGGGCGCCCAGCAACCCGAGTTCCTCCTGGTCCCAGAACGCGACCGCCACCCGGTGGTGCTGGAGCGGTTCGGCCTGGAAGCGCTCGGCGAGTTCCAGCACCACGGCGCTGCCGGACGCATTGTCGGTGGCGCCAGTGCCCATGCCGACGCGATCGGAATGTGCGCCCAGCAACAGCAGTGGAGCGTCCGCGTTGCCTGCGATGTCGGCCAGCAGGTTTTCGCCCGGGCCGTGGTCGCTCTGGAACGCCACCGTGCGTACCTCGACGTCCAGCAGGGCCAGCCGCTGCGCGATTTCCGCCCGCCGGCCGGCGTTGTCCGCGGCCGCGGCGATCGCGTCGACGTCCTCGAGCCAGTCCCGCGCGGCGGCGCTGGCCGGAACGGGCGCGGCCACCGTGGCGTTGGCGGCGGGAGGCTGCGGCGCGGGATGCGCGCAGGCCACAAGCAACGACGCGGCGATGAAAAACGGTGCGGAACGGAGGCTGGGTGTCATGGAGAGGGCTCCCGGATGATCGCGGCAGTGTGCCCGATCACGGCGTCGGCGGGCGCGTGCCGTTGGTTGCGTGGCCTCCGGCGCGTGGGTAGCCTGCGCCGCAGGAGAGGCAACTACATGGAAGAGGTATGACGATCAGGGTTTTTCTAGTCGACGACCATGCGCTGGTCCGTGCGGGCATGCGCATGATCCTGTCGGGTGAGACCGACATCGAGGTGGTGGGCGACGCCGAGACCGGCGAAGCCGCACTCCCTTTGATCCGTGCGCTAAAGCCGGACATCGTGCTGTGTGATCTGCACCTGCCCGGCGTGAGCGGGCTCGAGGTGACCGAGCGCGTGGTCAAGGGCAACTCAGGCGCAAAGGTGATCATCGTTTCGGTGCTCGAGGACGGGCCGATGCCCAAGCGGCTGCTGGAGGCCGGCGCGTCCGGATACGTCGGCAAGGGCGGTGACGCCGTCGAGCTCGTCCGCGCGGTACGCGATGTCGCGCGCGGCCGGCGCTACCTGGCCAGCGGTGTTGCGCAGTACCTGGCGCTCGCCGGACTGGACCACGGCATCGCGTCGCCGTTCGAGTTGCTGTCCCCGCGCGAACTCGAGGTCTCGCTTCTGCTGGTGCAGGGGCTCAGGCAGGAGGACATCGCGCGTCGCCTGAGCCTCAGCGCAAAAACCGTCAACACGCACAAGACGCGTCTGTTCCAGAAGCTCGGCGTGACCGACACCGTGGCGCTGGCGCGGTTGCTTGGGCAGTACGGATTGATGGAGCCCGCGCTCAGCCTCTAGATCCAACTCGTCCCGGCGGGATCCGCAAAACGAAAACGGGCCGCACGAAGCGGCCCGTTTTGCGTCTTGCCATGGGACTCAGGCGTCGCGCTGGCGTGCCTGCTCACCGTCTTCGTCGCGCTGGCCATCCACTGCCGCCTGCGGCGCGGTCGGCGCCGACTCGTCGTCGAACAACCCGGCGGTGCGCGGCTGCACCTGCGCTCCGGAGCCGTTGCCGTTGGCCTGGCCGGCGGTGCCGCCACGCTCGACATCGCTGCTTTGGCTGACCTGCGTAGCGGGATCGATCACGGCAGCGGCCGGTTCGGATACGTGCGTGTCGACCACGGCGGTTTCGTCGACCGCTACCGGGGCGGGGACGATGTTGTCGTCGACCACGGTTTCCTCGACCACGGCTTCCTGGATCACCGTCGGCTCGACCTTGCCACCGTCGCCGGTGGCACCGGTGTCGACGGGCCCGGCCGGCTCGTGGCCGCTGGCCGCCTGGGCCGCCACGACGGC
>NZ_JBJXHK010000032.1:0-27360 GCF_046638635.1 Lysobacter zhanggongensis | reverse complement strand
CGGGCCGGCCCGGGCGGTCGCACGCTGGCGCTCGCCGCGGTCGCGGTGGCGGCGGCAACGGTGGCCGTCTCGGTGTACCTGATCGGATCGCCGACAACCCAACGCGAGGTGCGCATCGACCAGCGCCGCGTGCACGAGCTGCAGCAGATCGGCCAACTGGTCGAGCTGTACGCGCGCGAGCACGGCACCTTGCCGACCGACCTCGCGACCCTGGCCGGGCAACCCGGACAGCGGATGGCGACCGCCGACCCCGCGTCCGGGCAGGCCTACCGGTACGAACCCGTCGGTGAGCGGCAATACCGCCTGTGCGCCACCTTCTCCACCGATACCGCGCAGCCGCAGGCGCCGATTGGCCGCGCCCCGTCGGCGGATTCCGCGGACTGGAACCATCCGGCCGGTCCGCATTGTTTCGAGCGTCGCCTCGATCCGGCGGTGCGCCCGGACTAGCGCCCCGTTCATCTTTGTTGACGCTCGCGCCGGCGGTTGCCTACGCTCGCGTATGGCCGGCGCCGGGGAAAGCGCCGGCCGCGTCCACGCGTGCCGGCCATCCCGGCCCCACGGAGCGGGACGGAACCAGGGGAAGAAAGATGATCAGTTTCAAGATGGCACCCGAGAACCACGCGAAGCTTTCGCGCCTGTCGAAGAAGTTCTTCATGGTCGTGTTCGTGGTCGGCGCGGCACTGCTCGCCTACAAGGGCATCGAAAGCTACCGCTACGCGAATTCGATCCTGGCCGACCACACGGTGGTGACGGTGCCGGTCGTGCTCGTCGACGTCAGCGAGGAACGCGGACGCAAGGGTCGCACCAGGAACATGTACAACTTCGGCTACGTTTTCGAGGCCGGTGGCCGCGAGTATGAAGGGAGCTTCACCACGTCCGAGTCCAACGCGGACCCCTACCTTGCCGACCTGGCGACGATCGATGTCGCCTACACCAACGCCGACCCGTCGCGGTTCGACCGGCTGGAGCGGCTGCAGGGCCAGGCCGGGTTCGGCAGCCTGATGATGCGGTTGCTGGTCGCGATCGCCGGTGCGGCGCTTCTGGCCGGCCTGATGCACCTGTTGCTGGTCGCCAAGCTCATCGTCCCGCGCCCGGTCGAAGCCGCACCCGCGGCCTGACGCTCGCTCACGCAGTGCCACATGGCGCCGGGCGCAACTGCGACCCGGCGCTTTTCATTCGTGCGTGGCGGCATCGTCGATCGATACCGCGAACGCCAGGGCGGCCGCCATCGCGGGCCCCAGCACCGAATGGTGGGTTTCGTCCTCGAACAGTTCGAATCGGCAATCGACCCCTTGCGACTGCAGCAGAGCGGCGAACGCGCTGGCGTTATCGACCATGTGCTCCTCGCCCAGGAGGGCCGGCTCGTCGTTGCCGGCGACCGACGGCGGCTTCTCCGGTCCGACGCTCTGCTCGCGCGACCCCACCGTGATCAATACCCGCGCCCCCGTCGTGGCATCCGGCCCGCTGCGGGTGGCTTCGTCACGGATGCGCGCCCCGTCCCACCAGATGGAGGGGCTGGCGGCAACGAAGCATTCAAAGCGGTCCGGGCACTCGAGCAGGGTGTGCAGCACGAACAGCCCGCTCAACGAATGGCCGGCCAGGCACTGGCGGCTGGGATCGACCGGAAGCTCGCGCAGCATCCGCGGCTGCAGCTCGTCGAGCAGGAACGCGCGGAATGCAGCGGCGTCGCCGTCCTCGTTCCACTCGTCACCGCCACCGCGCGGTGGGGGCGGCGTGGTGCGGGCCGGCAGGGTGAAGTCGCGCCGGCGCAGGTTCGGGTCGACGCCGCCGGAGTCATCCCAGCCGACGCCCACGATCACCGCCTGCGCGGCGCCGGACTCGCCCAGTGCCTGCTGCATCGGCGCCCAGGTGGTCGGCGCGTCCAGCAACCACACCAGTGGATAGCCGGTGCGGGGCGGGTCCCCCTGCGGGACGTGCAACTGGATGAGGTAGTCGCGCTTGCGCTGGCTGGTGATGCGCTCTTGCATGGGCGTGCCGCCGGTGGACTGGCGCGATCGTCCGGCATCGGCCGTGGTGAGGCCGTGGTGAGGCCGTGGTGAGGCCGGGGTGGGCAGCTGCAACGCCTTGATTGTCGCCCGGTGCGGCGCCAAGACAGGGGACTGTCCCCTGGAGAAACCACGCATGAAAACCGTCCTGATCACCGGTGCCAACCGCGGCATCGGACTCGCCCTCACTCGCCACTACACTGACCGCGGCGATACCGTCGTCGCCGTGTGCCGACAGTCCAGCGATGCGCTGCATGCAACCGGCGCGCGGGTCGAGGCGGGCGTCGACGTCACCGACGACGCGGCGCTTGCCGACCTTGCGGCGCGCCTGGGCGACATCCACATCGACGTGCTGGTGCTCAACGCCGGCATCCTTGGCAACGAGGTATTCGGTTCGCTGGATGCCAGTGCGTTCGACAGCATGCGCCGGCAGTTCGAAGTCAACGCGCTGGGGCCGCTGCGCGTCGCGCAGGCCTTGCAAGGCCGCCTCGCCGAAGGCGCGAAGGTCGGGATCGTGACCAGCCGGATGGGTTCGGTGGCCGACAACGGTTCGGGCGGCTACTACGGTTACCGGGCGTCGAAGGCCGCGGTCAATGCGATCGGCAAGTCGCTGGCCAACGACCTGCGGCCACGCGGCATCGCGGTGTTCCTGCTGCACCCGGGCTATGTCGCCACGGACATGGTCGGCGGGACCGGCGATGTCAGTCCTGCGGAGTCGGCGGCGCAGCTGGTCGAGCGGCTCGACGGCCTCGGCCTCGCCGACAGTGGCAGCTTCTGGCACGCCAACGGCACGCCGTTGCCCTGGTAGGGCGAACGGGACCGACGGAGTCGTATGCTCGACATCCCACCGCTGCTGCGGGCAACGCCTGATCGAGGACCTGTGCACCTTCCGGACGAATACGACCCTGACGACAACTTCGCGCATGCACGTGACGCCGGTGCCTGGGGCGAGGACGCGGACGACGCCTCGGCCGAAGGCGAGTCCGACGCCGGCATCGAGGCGCTGGCCTGGCAGTTGCTGCTGCTGGCCAATCCGGGCGACGAGGACGCTGCGCTGCAGCAGTTCCGCGTCTTCCAGGAAGCCTGGGTCGAGGCGGGTGCGGACGAGTCGGACGTGGCCGACCTGCTGCACGATGCCAGTGACTGGCGGTCCGGCTTCGAGATTGCCGAAACCGACGCCGCCGGGATGGTGCAGGCGCTGGATGAACTGGCCGCCCGCTGGAGCCTGCGGATCGACTGGGGCGTGGAGGACCCGACCGACGAGGCGTTCCTTGCCGCGGCCGAGGTGCCCGGGCTGCTGGACACCGCGTTCGACCGCCTGCGCGAGTACGGCTACACCGTCTGGGTGCGCGAGACCGATGGCGGCTACGCCGGCTGGATCTCGCTCAGCCGCGACGACGAGGGGATGCGGATGCTGTCGGCAGCCCTCGGCCTGGACCTGCGCCCCGCCGGCGCCTGATCCGCGCGAGCCTCTCGCGAACCGCTAACGCGGGCTGTGCCACGGTGGCCCTGCGTCGGCCGTGGTGCCGGCGCTTCCCCTTCCCCCCGAGGAGAACGCGATGAACAACCCGAATCAAGGTACCGGCGGTGCCGGTGGCGGCGAGGCCAGCGGCAAGCACCAGGGCCTGCGCCAGCCGGCGGAGGACCACCGCACCGAGGACGCGGTCGACAACATCGGCTTGAAGGACAGTTCGGCCACGCTCGAGGACCGCCTGCGCGACAAGCGCGGCAACGGCGTGCGCGGTGGCTACGACGATTCGATCGACGGGCAGGCCGGCGACGGACCGGTCAGCGACGCGGAGGTCGCGCGCGCGCCACGTGATACCTGACGCCTTCAGGAACGGCGCCTCCGGCCGATAGCTGGGAAGCGCGGCCTTCCGTCTGGTCGCCTGGGAGGCGTTGTGCGGGCCGTCACTGCGGACGAAATCGAGTTGGGCGCACCGTTGGCGTGGTCGGTCTACGACCGCGCCGGCAAGCTGCTGTTCGTCCAGGGCATGGTGCTGGTCTGCCAGGCGCACCTGGACATCATCCTCGAGCGTGGCCTGGTGGTCCCCGAAAGCCGTAGCAGCGGGGGCGTCGTGCTCCCGGCAGCGGTGATCGACGCGTCCGGTGCGCTTGCCGAGGGCGCGGATGCGGCTGAAGAAGCCGACGACACCCCGCGGGTCCCCGAGGTGCCGGTGTTCCGCGCCATGCAACTGCTGCGGCGCGAGCTGCGCCAGTTGCACGACGACCTGCTGGCCTGTGAATCCGACGAGCTCGGCGGCCAGGCCCGCGAACTCGCGCTGCGGCTGCAGGCGCTGGTCGAGCGCGATGCCGACGCGGCGCTTGCGGCGATGCAGCTGGAGGTCGGCGACGATGGTGATGTCGCCCGCGTGCTGCACGCCGCCACCCTGTGCCAGGTGCTGGTCCAGGCGCAGCAGCTGGACCCGGAGGAGGGTGTCTCGCTGGTCGCGGCGGCACTGACCTACGACGTCGCGCTGGGCCCGGTCGCGGCCGTCCTCAATCGCCAGACCGGTGCGCTGACCGAAGACCAGCGGCTCATGATCGACACCCATCCGCTGGCCGGGGTCGAGCTGCTGCAAGCCGCCGGCGTGGACGACGAGGTCTGGCTCGAGGCGGTGCTGCAGCACCATGAGCGGCTCGACGGCAGTGGCTATCCGTCCGGACTGGAAGGTGACGCGATCAGCCCGGGCGCGCGCATGCTGGCGATCGTCGACATCTACTCGGCGATGGTCCGTCCGCGCGCCTACCGCGAAGCCATCCACGCCCGGCACGCGCTGCGCAGCCTGTTCCTGGAGCGTGGCAAGGCGGTCGACGGGCCGCTCGCCAGCCTGCTGGTGCGCGAGATCGGCGTGTTCCCGCCGGGTACGCCGGTGCGGCTCGCCAACCGCGAGGTCGGGGTGGTGCTGCGTCGCGGCAGTGACGCAGCGCGACCGCTGGTGGCGCGGCTGATCAACGCCAATGGCACGCTCGCCGCGATCGCCGCGCACCGCGACACCGCGCAGCCGGAATATGCGATCACCGAGACGGTGCCGCCGTACAAGTACCAGGCGCTGGTCGCCAGCGCGAGCGAGTTGTGGAGCAGCGACCGAGCGATGCCGCGGCGCTAGCGTCGCAGCAACGGCTCAGGCGACGGCGGCGCCGACCCGCTCACGCACCGCCTGCATGTCACGCACCGGGCGCACCTCGATACAGCCGGTCTGCGCCCACGGGAACTCCGAGGCGATGCGCACCGCCTCGTCTATGCTGTCGGCCTCGATCAGGTTGAAGCCGGCCAGCACTTCCTTGGTTTCGGCGAAGGGACCGTCAAGCACCTGGGTGCGTCCGTCGCGCACCCGCACCGCGCGGGCCTTGCGGTAGGACTCGAGTTGCTGCGATTGCAGCAGCCGGCCTTCGCGCGCCATCCCGTCGGCCTTGTCGAAGCAGTCCTTCATCCGGGTATCGAACTCGCCCGGCGGCAGGGCGTCCAGCAGCGCGTCGTCGGTGTAGACCAGCAACAGGAATTGCATCGCGGTGTCCGGTGTGGGGTCGGCGCGATGATGCGCGAGCCCGGCCGGCATGTCGATTTGGCACGCCCCCGTCCGTCGAACGGTCAACAGCCACGAACGGGAGAACGAAATGCGCGTGATGGTGATGGTCAAGGCTACGGCGGATTCGGAGGCCGGCGTGATGCCCGGCGAGCAACTGCTGGCCGACATGGGGCGGTTCAACGAGGAACTGGTCAACGCCGGGGTCATGCTGGCGGGTGAAGGCCTGCACCCGAGTTCGCGTGGCGTAAGGGTGCGATTTTCCGGCCGCGAGCGCAGCGTCATCGATGGCCCGTTCGCCGAGACGCGCGAACTCGTCGCCGGATTCTGGCTCTGGCAGGTGCGCTCGATGGACGAGGCGATCGAATGGGCGCGCCGCTGCCCCAATCCGCACGCCGGCGAATCGGAGATCGAGATCCGGCCGGTGTTCGAGGAAGAGGACTTCGGCGCCGAGTTCACCCCCGAGCTGCGCGAGCAGGAGCAGCGCCTGCGCGAGCGGCTGGAGCGGCGTTGACGGCGGCGTGCGTCGCGCCGCTGGCTTGTGGCGGGACGGCGACGGTGGTGTCATCGGTTTCGATGGAAACCGACCCGGCATCCCGCGACGTCCACCGCACGATCGACGCGATCTGGCGGATCGAATCGCCGCGGGTCATCGCACGCCTGGCGCGCATGCTGCGCGACGTCGGCCTGGCCGAGGATCTCGCCCAGGACGCGCTGGTGGCGGCGCTGGAGCACTGGCCCCGCGACGGGGTGCCGGACAACCCCGGTGCCTGGTTGATGACCACGGCGCAGCGGCGCGCGATCGATCGCATCCGCCACGACACCCTGGTCCGCGAGCGCCACGAGCAGTTCGGCGAAGCGCTTGAGCCGGCCCCCATGGACACGCCCGACAACACCGCGCGGCTGGACGACGACATCGGCGACGACCTGTTGCGGCTCATGTTCACCGCCTGCCACCCGGCGCTGCCGGTCGAGGCGCAGGTTGCGCTGACCTTGCGCCTGCTGGGTGGGCTGACCACCGCCGAGATCGCGCGCGCGTTCCTGCAGCCCGAGCCGACCGTCGCCCAGCGGATCGTGCGGGCCAAGAAGACCCTCGCCCGCAAGCAGGTCGCCTACGAGGTGCCGCGCCGCGCGGAGTTGCCCGAGCGGCTCGCGGCGGTGCTCGGCGTGGTCTACCTGGTCTTCAACGAGGGCTATGCCGCGACCGCGGGCGACGACCTCATGCGTCCCGCGCTATGCGACGAGGCCTTGCGGCTGGGCCGGGTGCTGGCCGGACTGGCGCCGGGCGAGCCGGAAGTGCACGGCTTGCTGGCACTGATGGAGATCCAGGCCTCGCGCGCGCGATCGCGCACCGGTCCGGACGGCGCGCCGGTCCTGCTGCTGGACCAGGACCGTTCGAACTGGGACCGGCTCCTGATCGGCCGCGGACTGGCATCGCTTGCGCGTGCAGAGCAGTTGGGGGGTACCGACGGCCCCTACGCGTTGCAGGCGGCCATCGCGGCCTGCCATGCACGTGCGCTGCGCGCCGCCGACACCGACTGGCCGCGCATCGCCGCTTTGTACGCCCGGCTCGCCGCGGTGACCGGATCACCGGTGGTCGAGCTCAACCGGGCGGTGGCGCTGTCGATGGCCGAGGGGCCGGCCGCCGGACTGGCACTGGTGGAGGCGTTGCAGGACGACCCGGCGCTGGCGGGCTACCACCTGTTGCCGGCGGTACGTGGCGACCTGCTGCACCGGCTGGGCCGCCAGGACGAGGCGCGGGGGGAGTTCCAGCGCGCCGCCGGGATGACCCGCAACGAGCGCGAGCGCACCTTGCTCGAGCAGCGCGCGCGCGAGTGCGGGGACGGGACGGTCAGCCGTGCTTGCTGACGTGCTTGCTAACCCAGGCCAGGAACGCGTCCATCCAGCCCTGCAGGAACTCCCGGCTGCCTTCGCCCACCTGGCCATCCTCGGTGAACAGCCCGTCCTTGACGTGGATGAAGGCCTCCGGCTGCCCCAGTGTCGGCATGTCGAGGTAGGCCAGGATGTTGCGCAGGTGCTGCTGGGCCAGCGCGCTGCCAATCGAGCCGATCGACGCGCCGATCACCCCGGCCGGCTTGCCGGCCCATGCGCTCTGGCCGTACGGGCGCGAGGCGTGGTCGATGGCGTTCTTGAGCACGCCGGGCACCGAACGGTTGTATTCGGGCGTCACGAACAGCACGCCGTCGGAGGCACTGATGGCCGCCTTCAGCCGCTTGACCGGTTCGGCCTGGTTGGCGTCGTCGTCCTGGTTGTACAGCGGCAGGTCGGCGATCTCGGCGAACTTGAAGGTGACGTCGGACGGCGCCAGCTTGACGAGCGCCTCGGCGAGCTGGCGGTTGAACGATTCGCGGCGGAGGCTGCCGACGACAACCAGGATCTGGCTCATAAAGGGCTCCGGTGAAGGGATGGCGTGGGACGGATGAGCTTGGCCGCTCCCGGGTTACTGTCCCGTCAATGGGACGTTGCCTCCTCCATCGCGGCCTTTATCCCTATCGCCGCAGGCCCCACGCTAGGGCGTGAACCGCTGCCAGGAAAAAGGATCTCCGCGTGCAACCCGTCGTCTCCGTGCAGAACCTCACCAAGACCTACGCCTCCGGCTTCCGTGCCCTCAAAGGCATCGACCTGGACATCCGCCGCGGCGAGATCTTCGCCCTGCTCGGACCCAACGGCGCTGGCAAGACCACGCTGATCAGCATCATCTGCGGCATCGTCAACGCGACCAGCGGCACCGTGCTGGCCGATGGCCATGACATCGTGCGCGAGTTCCGCGCCGCGCGGTCGAAGATCGGGCTGGTACCGCAGGAGCTGTCGACCGACGCGTTCGAAAGCGTGTGGGCGACCGTGCGCTTCAGTCGTGGGCTGTTCGGCAAGGCGCCCGACGACGCCTACCTGGAGCAGGTGCTGCGCGACCTGTCGCTGTGGGACAAGCGCGACAGCAAGATCCTCGCGCTGTCGGGCGGCATGAAGCGGCGCGTGCTGATCGCCAAGGCGCTGTCGCACGAGCCGACCATCCTGTTCCTCGACGAACCCACCGCCGGCGTCGACGTCGAACTGCGCCACGACATGTGGCAGATGGTGCATCGCCTCCGGGAACGGGGAGTCACCATCATCTTGACCACCCACTACATCGAGGAGGCCGAGGAGATGGCCGATCGGATCGGGGTGATCAACAAGGGCGAGCTGGTACTGGTGGAGGACAAGGCCGAACTGATGCGCAAGCTCGGCAAGAAGCAACTGGTGCTGACCCTGCAGGAGCCGCTCGGGTCCCTGCCGGTCGCGCTGCGCGGACTGCCACTGGAACTGTCGCCGGACGGTACCGCGCTGACCTACACGTATGACGTGCAGGGCGAGCGCACCGGCATCGCCACCCTGTTGCGGCAGTTGGCCGACCACGGCGTGGACTTCAAGGACCTGCACTCCAGCGAGAGCTCACTGGAGGAGATCTTCGTCAGCCTGGTGCGGACGGCGCGGGAGGAGGCGGCATGAACCTCCACGGCATCAGGGCCATCTACCGGTTCGAGATGGCGCGCACGTTCCGCACGCTGACCCAGTCGATCGCCTCGCCGGTGCTGTCGACCTCGCTGTACTTCGTGGTGTTCGGCGCGGCGATCGGCTCGCGCATGGGGGCGATCGACGGCGTCAGCTACGGCGCCTTCATCATCCCGGGCCTGATCATGCTGTCACTGCTCAACGAGAGCATCTCCAACGCCTCGTTCGGCATCTACATGCCCAAGTGGTCGGGCACGATCTACGAGCTGCTGTCGGCGCCGGTGTCGTACATCGAGGTGGTGGTCGGTTATGTCGGTGCGGCGGCGACCAAGTCGCTGATCCTCGGGCTGCTGATCCTGGCGACCGCGCGCGTGTTCGTGCCCTACGAGATCGCCCATCCGGTGTGGATGCTGTGCTTCCTGGTGCTGACGGCGGTCACCTTCAGCCTGTTCGGTTTCATCATCGGGCTGTGGGCCGACGACTTCCAGAAACTCCAGGTGATCCCGCTAATGATCGTCACCCCGCTGACGTTCCTCGGCGGCGCGTTCTACTCGATCAACATGCTGCCGCCGGTGTGGCAGAAGATCACCCTGTTCAATCCGGTGGTGTACCTGATCAGCGGGTTCCGCTGGAGCTTCTACGGCGTGTCCGACGTCAACGTCGGTATCAGCGTGGCGGCCATCGTCGGCTTCCTGCTGGCCTGCCTGGTGGCGGTGTGGTGGATCTTCCGCACCGGCTGGAAGCTCAAGGCCTGACGGCGCGTTGACGGCGCTCCCGCACACTGCGCCCCACCGTGGCTGGCGAACCGGGATGACAGGATGAACGCAGGAGCCGTGCGTGGCGCTGACCGCGACTGAGGCCTCGCCGGTACTGGCCGCGCTGCTGGGCGGCTCGCTGGCGGCCCTGGCGACCGCGGCGGGGACCCTGCCGGCCCTGTTCGCGCGGACCATCGAGCGCCGTACCCAGGACACCCTGCTGGGCTTTGGCGCCGGCGTGATGCTCGCCGCGACGGCGTTCTCGCTGGTGTTGCCTGGCATCGAGGCGGCCCGCGCACAGGGCGCCGGCGACTGGAGCGCCGGCCTGCTGGTGGGCCTGGCGATCCTGTCCGGCGCGGCGCTGGTGATGGCGATGGACCGGCTGCTGCCGCACGAGCACTTCATCAAGGGCCCCGAAGGGCTCTATTCGCCGCGGCTGCGGCGCACGTGGCTGTTCGTGTTCGCGATCGCCCTGCACAACCTGCCGGAAGGCCTGGCGATCGGCGTCGCCTACGCGACCGGCATCGACCAGGGCCACGCACTGGCGACCGGCATCGCTATCCAGGACGTGCCCGAGGGCCTGGTCGTCGCCATCGCGCTGATCGCCGCGGGCATGGCGCGGGGGCCGGCCGTGCTGGTCGGGATGGCTTCGGGGCTGGTGGAACCGGTCGGCGCGGTGGTGGGCGCCAGCGTGGTGCTGGCGCTGCCGATGCTGTTGCCGGTCGGGCTCGGATTCGCGGCCGGCGCGATGCTGTTCGTGGTCAGCCACGAGATCATCCCCGAGTCACACCGGCAGGGTCACGAGAAGTTCGCCACCACCGGCCTGATGATCGGCTTCGTGCTGATGATGCTGCTGGACACGGCACTGGCCTGACGGCCGGTGCCGTATCCCCGCATCGGTGCTTCAGCGCTTCTTTTTCTTGGCAGCGTCCGCATCTGCGGCGCCCAGGTCGGCACCGGTCGTGGGGTCCGACTTCGGGTCCGACTTCGTACGTGCGGCCATCTGCTTGAGGGTTTCGACCTGCCCTGCCGACAGCTTCACCGAGGACAGGCCGTCGCCGCCGTCCATCGCCAGGTGCGCCTCGCGATCGGTGACGTAGTTGAAGTTCTCGTCGCTGTTCCACGAGCCGCGCATGTCGCCGTCGCCCTGTGAGGTGTTGACGTACACGTTCGCGAACTCCGGCTTGCCCGGCAGCTTGCCCGGCGGGAAGTTCGGCTGGATCGCGTACAGCGCCTTCTCGAACGACTGCTGGTGGGCGATCTCGCGCGTCATCAGGAAACCCAGCGCATCCTTCACGCCCGGGTCGTCGGTGACGTTGATCAGGCGCTCGTAGACGATCTTGGCGCGCGCCTCGGCGGCGATGTTGGAGCGAAGGTCGGCGGTCGGCTCGCCGATGCTGTCGACGTAGCCCGCCGTCCACAGCTGGCCACCGGAATTGATCAGCGCCGGGCCACCGCCGAAAAGCACCTGGGTCACGTGCGAGCTGTTGCCCGCGCCCTGCAGCTTCCGGAACAGCTCGGCTTCCTCGTCGACCGCCTCGGCCAGCTCGCCCTTGGCGCCCTTGTTGAGCATCGCCACGATGGTGCCGATCACCTCCAGGTGGCTGAGCTCCTCGGTCGCGATATCGAGCAGCATGTCCTTGCGGCCCGGATCATCCTCGGCCATGGCCTGGGTGAAGTAACGCATCGCCGCGGCGAGCTCGCCCTGCGGGCCGCCGAACTGCTCGAGCATGAGGTTGGCGAGGGCCGGATTGGCCTCCGAGACGTGGACCGAGTACTGCAGGCGCTTGTTGTGGGCAAACATGGATGGCTCCTCCGCGGGTCTGGAAGTGCCTCCCGGCGTGGGGACCGGGAAGCCGGCCGCCGATGCGGTCCACACCGACTATCCGGCCGGGCGGTTAAGCACCGGCGAACGAACCATGCGCTGCGCGTGAGGCCGCCCTGACCGCCCGCTACCAGTCGGTCGGGCGGTAGTCCTTCAGGAACTGGCCCCAGACGTGGGTGCCGGTGTTGATGCCGTCGATGATCGGATCGACGATCCGCGCGGCGCCATCGACGATGTCCAGCGGCGGGTGGAAGCGCTCCTCCACCACCTTGCGCGCCGCCAGGCCGGCCGGATCCTCGTCGGTCACCCAGCCGGTGTCGACGCTGTTCATGTGGATGCCGTCGCCGTGGTAATCGGCCGCCGCGGTGCGCGTCATCATGTTGAGCGCCGCCTTGGCCATGTTGGTGTGCGGGTGCCGGGTGGTCTTGAAGTTGCGGTAGAACTGCCCCTCCACCGCCGACACGTTGACGATGTGCTTGTCGCGGCCGGGGGTGCGCAGCATCAGCGGCTTCAGTCGCGCGTTGATCAGGTACGGCGCGATCGCGTTGACCAGCTGGACTTCGAGCAGCTCCACCGACGGCACCTCGGCCATGCGCAGCCGCCAGGAGTTCTTCTCGCGCAGGTCGACCTGCTGCAGGTCCTGGTCGAGCCGGCCTTGCGGGAACAGGTGCTGCTGCGCGAGCAGCTCTTCCGGCAGCAGCGGCAGCTGCGACAGCTCCGCGGCGCGGGTGAGCCCCGGGGCATGGCCAAGGGCGTCGCGCGTTGCCGGCGTCGCGGCATCGCCCGGCAGCATCTCGGCACTGCGCAGCCCTTCGTAGCTTCCAAGCAGGCCGCGCACCTGCTCCGGCATCGCGTCCAGCGCCGCGGTCTCGCCTTCCATCATGTGGGCGTAGAACTCCGGCGGACGGCGCACGGTCTGGCAGGCGTTGTTGATGATGAAGTCCAGCCGCGACCGGGTCTTGAGCAACTGCGCGCAGAACGCCTCGACACTCGGGGTGTGGCGCAGGTCCAGGCCGAACACCTCCAGCCGGTGGCCCCACTGGTCGAAGTCGGGCTCGGCGGCGTAGCGGGCAGCAGAATCGCGCGGGAAGCGCGTGGTCACGATCAGCTCGGCGCCGGCGCGCAGCAGCTTCAGCCCGGCCTGGTAGCCGATCTTGACCCGGCCGCCGGTCAGCAGCGCGACCCGGCCGCGCAGGTCGGCCAGCTCGGTGCGCTTGTGGAAGTTGAACTCCGCGCACTCCGGGCACAGCTGGTCGTAGAAGTGATGGATCACGCTGTACTTCTTCTTGCACACGTAGCAGTGCTGCGGCTCGATCGCCTCCGCGTGCGGCGGCTGGTCGGCGTCCACGTCGCGCGGCTGGAAGTCCTGCGGCGGGAAATAGTTGGGGGTGGTGAATACCGGCTTGCGCCGCAGCTCACGGATGCCGGTGCGGTTGAGCAGCGCTTCCTCGCGGCTGACGCGTGCGGCGTGCTGTTCCTTCTTCGCCGCCTTCTGGCGCTGGCGGCGGGCCTGCCGGTCGGGATGGTAGGCGCCGGCGATCGCGCGCTGCAGGCGTTCGCGGTCGTCCTTGGGCAAGGCATCGAGCACCGAGTGGTCGGTCCCGACCAGTTCGAGCAGTTCGGCGGCCGCGCGCATGCGGTCGAGCAACGGGGTGTCCGACGGTGCGTCGGGCGGCGGCGTGGCGGTCATGGTGGTCAACAGGTGGTCCGTGGGGGTTGGTGCGATGGTTTGCCGCGGGGCAAGCCGGCTGCGTCAGGATATGGAGCGGACCGCGATGGTCCGCTTCCGGTCAGTGGAGGGGCAGGGCGCGCGCGCTCAGGGCGAGTGCCCGGCCAACGCGTGCTGGATGTCCTCCAGCCGGTGGCCGCGGGTTTCGATGCCGCTGCGCAGCAGCATCGCCGCCGAGATCGCCATCGGTACCGCGATCAAAATGGCCGACAGCGACAGGTGGGCGAACAGCCCCGCCACCCCGAGCCCGGCGCCCAGTATGCCGCCGAACTTCGAGCTGGCCGCGATCACGCCGGCGCCGGTGCCGCGCAGGTGCACCGGGTAGATCTCGGCCGCGTAGGGAATCAGCATCGCGATCACCCCGCCGCTGCTCACCAGCAGGGCGACGGTGGCGGCGGTGGTCGCGGCGGCCGAGCGCAGCGCCGCCACTTCGATCGCGGCGAATGCCAGCAGTGACACGACGGTCAAGGCGATGAACAGCACCAGCGAGCGGATCGTGCTCCAACGGTGGTAGAGCCACACCACCACGCCGATCCCCGGCAGTGCCAGCAGCGCCGACTGGGCCAGCAGCGCACTGGCTGCCCGGGAATCGACGCCCAGCTGGACCAGGTTGACCGGCAGCCACAGCACGAACCCGAACGTCACCAGCCCCCAGCCCACCCCACAGGCCGCCAGGCCCCAGCTGATCGCCGCGTGGCGTCCGCGCAGCAACTGGCGCCAGGTGGCGAGCGGGTGGCGCTCGTCGATCACTGGCGCGCCCGGGTGGGCGTCATCGTCGGGCTGGGCCCCGACCGTGCCGGAAAACTTCGCCAGCACCTCGCACGCCTGCTGCTCCAGCCCGGCGTTGGACAGGAAGCGGGGTGATTCGGGGATCAGCCGGTTGAGCGCGATGATCAATGCGCCGGTCGGCNCCCCGACCGTGCCGGAAAACTTCGCCAGCACCTCGCACGCCTGCTGCTCCAGCCCGGCGTTGGACAGGAAGCGGGGTGATTCGGGGATCAGCCGGTTGAGCGCGATGATCAATGCGCCGGTCGGCAGGCCGAGCAGCCACAGCGCCCGCCAGCTCAGCAGCGGCTCCAGCCACGTCGCCGCGCCCGCGGCCGCAAGGTAGCCGGCCGAGGTGCCGATGCCCCCCAGCGCGACCAGCAGCCAGCCGCGCTGCGCCGCCGGGATGGTCTCGGCCATCAGGGTGAAGGTGATCGGCAGCAGGCCACCGGCCGACGCCCCCATCAGGAAGCACATCGCCAGGTTCCACTCGAATGCCGGCATCGCCCCGCAGATCGCGGTACCCATGAACATCAGCGCCGACAGCAGGATCGCGGCGCGGCGGCCGAACAGGTCGGCCATCCGCCCCCAGACCACCGAGCCGATCGCGGTGCCGACCAGCGCGACCAGCGCCAGCCATCCGGCCGAGCGCTCGCTGATCCCGTACTCGTCGGTCATCCCCGGGATCACGAAGCCGAGCGTGGCCGGCTTCATCACATCGACCGTCAGCGCGACCACCAGCACCAGCACCAGCTTCCAGTGCTCGCGGTTGAGCGGCACGCCGTCGGCCACGTGGAAGTGCAGGTGGTCGCCGCCGGCCAGCGCCTGCCGCATCTGCGACAGTCGCGGCATCAGCCCGTAGAAGGCCAGCAGCAGGCCGGCCGGGATCATTGCCATGCCGGCTAGCATCCAGCCGTCCATCGGCATGCCCACCATCTGCCAGTGGGTGTGCCGGCCCATCATGAACATCGGCATGTGCGAGAACACGCCGGCCACCAGCAGTGCGCACCCGGCCCAGAAGGCGACGGGGTGGTGGAATGACAGGCCGTTGGATTTCACTCGGCGGGACTTTCGCTGTCGCCGGCCGTATCGAGGAAATAGGGTTCGACGGTGCCCTTGACCTTCATCGTCATCGGCTGGCCGCGGCGGTCCAGCGACTTGCCGACGGGCAGCTTCACCCATCCCTCGCTGACGCAGTACTCCTCGACGTTATGGCGCTCCACGCCGTTGAAGCGGATGCCGATGCCGCGTTCCAGGGTGGCGGCGTCGTGATGCGGGCTGCGCGGATCGGTGGCGAGGCGGTCGGGCGGGGTGTCGGTCATCGGCTGGGTCTCGTTGGGGTGGCGCCGGCCACGGGCGCACAGGATAAGGCGCGGGCCCCGGCTGAACAGGGACTCGGGGTCGTTCCACGGGGGCGGTTGCAATCCTGCGCGGGCCGGGCTAGGGTGCGCGTGCTGCTTGCCAGGGTCACCGTGAATCGTGGCCCGATGCCGTAGATCCCTGATCCGCTACATCGTTGCACCTCGCTTACTCCTTGCAACCAGCACACCACCGCGCAAGCGGTATTCCAAAAAAACTGTTCCAAGGAGCAAGAAAATGTCGAACCGTGAAACCGGTACCGTCAAGTGGTTCAACGATGCCAAGGGCTTTGGCTTCATCTCCCGCGAGAATGGCGAGGACGTGTTCGTTCACTTCCGCGCCATCCAGGGTCAGGGCTTCAAGTCCCTGCAGGAAGGCCAGAAGGTCAGCTTCACCGTCACCCAGGGCCAGAAGGGCCTGCAGGCTGACGCCGTCGAAGCGCTGTAAGGCATCGATCGGAGCGGACGCTTCGGCGGCCGCAACGTGATCCAGGAAAGCCCGGCTTAGGCCGGGCTTTTCTTTTGGCCGACCCCAGGGGTGACCGTCCGGCACCCGGCGTCGCCCGCGTTGACCGCGTCTGGCCGGCAACAGTGGTACACCTCGGTGCCCGCGGCCTCGCCGCATGAGCAGGAGCCGAGATGAGCAAGTTCCATCCGCCGGCATCGCCCGCCGACGAAGTCCGCACCGACCAGGGTGAACTGCGCAAGCCCGACGACCGCGCCGACCAGCCCGGCCAGGGCGCCAACCTCACGCCCGCGTGGCAGCAGCGCCGTGGCGACGGCGCGCCGCCGCCGGAGGAGCTGCAAGCCGAACGCCCCGAGGAGTGAACCGCCCGGCCACGCGCCCCGGTGGCGCGGAGGCATTGCGGCCCGGGTCCGCCGGCCGCCTCGCCGGCCCGCCCGGCCCGGGCGCCAACCTCACGCCCGCGTGGCAGCAGCGCCGTGGCGACGGCGCGCCGCCGCCGGAGGAGCTGCAAGCCGAACGCCCCGAGGAGTGAACCGCCCGGCCACGCGCCCCGGTGGCGCGGAGGCATTGCGGACAGGGTCCGCCGGCCGCATCTACTGACCGACCTTCCAGGGAGCCCCGCCATGGCCACGCCGGTTCGCATCGACTTTGTCTCGGACGTCTCCTGCCCGTGGTGCGCGGTCGGGCTCAAGTCGCTGCAGCAGGCGATCGACCGCGTCGGTGACGCGGTGGACGTCGAGCTGCACTTCCAGCCATTCGAGCTCAACCCCCGGATGCCACCGGAAGGCGAGGACAGCGACGAGCACCTCGCCCGCAAGTACGGCGCAAGCGCGGAGCAACTCGCACAGAACCGCGAGGTGCTCCGGCAGCGGGGCGCCGCGCTGGGCTTCGAGTTCAACCGGCGTAGCCGCGTCTACAACACCTTCGACGCACACCGGCTGCTCCACTGGGCAGGTACCCTCGGCCGGAGCCAGGAGCTTGCGCTCAAGCAGGCGCTGCTGCGGGCGTATTTCACCGACGACCTGGACGTGTCTTCGCATGAGGTGTTGGCCGACGCGGCCGCCACGGCCGGGCTGGACCGTGACGAGGCATTGCAAGTGCTCGATTCCGATCGCCACGCCGACGACGTGCGGGCGCGCGAGCAGCTCTATCAGCAGCGCGGGATCAGCGCGGTGCCGTCGGTGATCATCAACGACCGCCACCTGATCCAGGGCGGCCAGCCGGTGGAACTGTTCGAGCAGGCGCTGCGGCAGATCGCCGCCGAAGGGCCAGCGAACGGTTGACGGTCACTCCGGGTCCAGCCGCCGCACCTCGAGGATCCGGTCGACCCACAGGTCGCGCCAGCCGGCGGATTCGGGATGGTCCAGCGCCGGTTGCTCGATCCTCACCACCGCGTTCATCCCCTCGCGCCCGTCCGGGCCGAAGAACATCTGCGCGATCGGCCGCGCGGCGACGATGCCGGTAACTTCGCTACCGTCCTCCAGCCCCAGCAGGACATGGGCGCCATTGGGCAGCCGCTCGATGTTGCGCTGGATCGCGGCGATGGCGTCCGGGTCGGTATGCACGCGCTCGGCATTTCGGGTCATGGGGGTCTCCTGCGTGGCTTGCCCGGACGCTAGCGCGGGCAGCCGCAAGCCGCGGTGAACCCGGCAGGCGACCGCGTGGGCGCAACGCCGGCGATTCAACGCGCGCGTCACATTCATCTTTTGATACTCGACGGCCCGCACTGCACTGCGCAGGAGCCCGCCATGGCCCGCCCGATCTGGTCCGGCACCCTCTCGTTCGGCCTGCTCAACATCCCGGTCTCGCTGATGTCGGGCGAGCGCAAGACCGACATCTCGTTCCGGATGCTCGATTCGCGCAACAACCAGCCCATCCGCTACGAGCGCGTCAACGCCGAGACCGGCGAGGAAGTCGCCTGGAAGGACATCGTCAAGGCGTTCGAGTACGACAAGGGCAGCTACGTCGTGCTCGAGCCCGACGACATCAAGTCGGCCGCGCCCGAGAGCCATGACGCGATCGAGGTCGAGGCCTTCGTCGACGTGGAGTCGATCGGTCCGCAGTACTTCGAGAAGCCCTATGTGCTGGTGCCGGCCAAGAAGGCCGAGAAGGGCTACGTGCTCCTGCGCGAGGCGCTGGCGCGCACGGGCAAGATCGGCATCGCCCGGGTCGTCATCCGCACGCGCGAGAGCCTCTGCGCGGTCATGCCGCAGGACAACGCGCTGCTGCTGATGATGATGCGGTATCCCCAAGAGCTGGTGGACATCGAGGAGTACCGCATTCCCGAGGGCAAGAGCGCGGACTACCGGATCACCGACAAGGAGCTGGAGTTCTCCGAGCAGCTGATCCAGACGATGTCGGGCGAGTGGGAGCCGGGGAACTACCAGGACGAGTTCCGCCAGCGCCTGCAGGACGTCATCACCAAGCGCATGAAGGACAAGGGCGTGGTCAAGCACGACGACGAGGAGCCGGCGGTGCACGACCACGCGGCCACCAACGTGGTCGACTTCATGGAGCTGCTGCAGCAGAGCATCGCCAAGAAGAAGCGAACTCCGGCCAAGAAGGCCGGCAAGGCGGCCGATGCCGACGACGGGAAGGAAGCCAAGCCCAGGAAGACAGCGAAGAAAACGACCAAGAAGGCCGCGGCCAAGAAGCCCGCCAAGAAGACCGCAGCCAAGAAGAAGTCCGGCGGCAAGAAGGCGGCCTGAGGCGGCGCGCCGGACTGACCGATGAGCCTGCGCGAGTACGACCGCAAGCGCCGCTTCGACCAGACGCCCGAGCCGTCCAGCGACAGCCCGGGCCGGCGTGGGCACCGGCCGATCTTCGTCATCCAGTTGCACCACGCGAGCGTGCGGCACTACGACTTCCGCCTCGAGATGGACGGCGCGCTCAAGAGCTGGTCGGTGCCGAAGGGGCCTTCATTGCGTGTCGGCGAGAAACGGCTCGCGGTCGAGGTGGAAGACCACCCGCTGTCGTATGCCGACTTCGAGGGTGACATCCCCGAGGGCCATTACGGCGCCGGCCACGTCGACCTGTTCGACCGCGGGGTGTGGAGCTGCAACGGCGACCCGCTGGAGTCACTTGCCGCGGGCAAGATCGACTTCGTCCTGCACGGCGAAAGGCTCGGCGGTGGCTGGAAGCTGGTGCGCACGGCCAAGCCGGCCAGCAAGCCGCAATGGCTGCTGATCAAGCGCGATGACGAGCATGCCGCCGACACAGAAGCCGACGAACTGACCGATGCGCCCACGCCGAAAGGATGGAAAGGCCGCCGGCCGTCGGGGCCGGCGAAGAAGGCGGCTGCCCGGGCGAAGCCCCGCAAGGCCGCGGCACCGGCCCCCAAGGCCCGCCGCCGCCGGATCGATTGGAAGACCCGGGCGATGGCGCTGGACGGCGCCAAACCATTGCGCGGAACCACCGAGGTGGACCCGCAGCTGGCCACCCTGCGCGAGACACCGCCGGCCGGCGAGGGCTGGCTGCACGAACTCAAGTGGGACGGCTACCGGATGCTGGCGCGGATCGATGGCGGCAAGGCCACCCTGCGCTCGCGCAACGGGCTGGACTGGACCGCCGACTACCCCGATATCGTGGACGCACTGGAATCGCTTGGTGCCGGTGACGCGAGCCTGGACGGCGAGCTGATCGCACTCGATGCAAAGGGTCGCAACAGCTTCGCCGACCTGCAACGCACCATCGAGGGCAGTGCGAGCGCGGTCCTGCGCTATGTCGTGTTCGACCTGCCGACGCTGGCCGGCGTCGACCTCACGCGCACCCGGCTCGACGAGCGCAAGGCGCTGCTGGAAGCGCTGCTGGCCGACGTCGGCCGGGACGACGTGCTCGCCTACAGCCAGCACATCGTCGGGCATGGCGACCAGGTCTTCGCGGCCAGCAAGGGCCAGGAGATGGAAGGGATCATCAGCAAGGCGGTCGACGCGCACTACACCCCGGGGCGCTCGCGGACCTGGCTGAAGATCAAGCACGCCGAGAGCGACGAGTTCATCGTGGTCGGCTTCACCGCACCCAAGCGGTCGCGGGTGGGCTTTGGCGCGTTGCTGATGGCCACGCGGGAGGCCGGGCGCCTGAAGTACGTCGGTCGGGTGGGCACCGGTTTCGACGATGCGCGGCTGCGCTCGATGACCACCCGGTTGCAAAAGCTCGCGCGCAAGGAACCGACCCTGGTGCTGCCGGGGCACATCCCGTTCGCGCCGCGCGACGTGACCTGGGTCGAGCCTCGGCTGGTGGCCGAGGTGGCGTTCCGCGGCTGGGGGAAGGAGGGGCTGTTGCGGCAGGCGAGTTTCCAGCGCCTGCGCGAGGACAAGGAGGCGAGCGACGTGGGCGAGCAGGACACTTTCAAGCTGACCAGCCCGGACAAGCTGATCTACCCGGCCGAGAAAATCACCAAGCAGCAGGTCGCCGACTACTACCGCGCGATCGCACCGCAACTGTTGCCCGAGGTGGCGCGGCGGCCGCTGTCGATGCTGCGTTGTCCGGACGGCCTCAAGGGCCAGTGCTTCTTCCAGAAGCACCATGCCGACACGCTCGGTCCCAACGTGCACGCGGTGCCGATCCGGGAGAAGGGCGTCGGCGGCCTGGAGGACTACGTCTACATCGAGGATGTCGAGGGCCTGCTCGACCTGGTGCAGATGAACGTGCTGGAGCTGCATCCCTGGGGCTCGCGGGTGGAGGACGTCGAGCACCCCGACCGGCTGGTGTTCGACCTGGACCCGGGCGAGGGCGTGGAATGGCCGGCGCTCAAGGCCGCCGCCCGCGACATCCGTGCGCGGCTGGAGGAGATCGGCATGCGCGGGTTCCTGCGCCTGTCCGGCGGCAAGGGCCTGCACGTGGTGGTGCCGATCGCGCCGGGGCCCAGTTGGAGCGAAGCCAAGGCCTTCTGCGAGGCCTTTGCCGATGCACTGGCGACGCAGGCGCCGGACCGCTACGTCGCCACGGCGTCGAAAGCCAAGCGCAAGGGCGTGATCTTCATCGACTGGCTGCGCAATGGCCGCGGCGCGACCAGCGTCGCCAGCTGGTCGCTGCGCGCGCGGGCGGGCGCCGGCGTGGCCGTGCCGCTCCGCTGGGACGAGCTTGGCCGTACCAGGTCGGGCGCAGACTACGACCTGACCCGCGCGCTACGGCGCGCCGCTGGCTTGCGCAAGGACCCGTGGGAGGGTTGGGACAAGGCCACCCGGCAGAAGCTTGCCGGCTTCGACTGACGCGGAAGGGCTTGTGCTGGCGGGCGTGGCCGTCGACAACGTGAACGCAGGCCCGGCCGTCGTTCATCGCATTCAGATGCCGGCGCTCCAGTGTCAATAACATGTGAGGATGGTCCGAACCCATCCCCTTCGCGTCCTGTCGCGTGCCGCCGTCGTCCTGGCCGTTGCCACGATCGCCGGCTGCGGCAGCACCCCTGACCCGGTCGACGCGGCCGTCCGGCCTGCGCCCGTACCGGCCACCCGCACTGTCGAAGTGCCGCGGTCGCCCGCGCCGACGCTGGCCGAGCGGCTCGCCCTCGCCGCGCCATCCGCCGATCCGCAGGTCATCAAGTTGGCGCTCGAGGCGCAGCGCTGCGCGACGCTGGATGGCCAGATCGGCTCGGTCGAGCGGCTGGCGGTGATCGACTACTCGCGCCCTTCGACCGAGCAGCGCCTGTGGGTGTTCGACCTCACCGCTGCCGACCTGCTGTATTCCGAGCACGTGGCCCACGGCAAGTACAGCGGCGGGAACATGACCACGGAGTTCTCCAATACCGAGGGCAGCTTGATGTCGAGCCTGGGCCTGTTCCGCACCGCCGAGACCTACGTGGGCGGCAACGGCTACTCGCTGCGGATGGACGGGCTGGAGCCGGGTTTCAACGACCGTGCGCGCGAGCGGCTGATCGTGATGCATGGCGCCGACTACGTGGATCCGCGCCAGGCGTTGCAGCAGGGCCGGCTGGGGCGCAGCTTCGGTTGCCCGGCCGTACGCGGCGAGATCGCGCAGGAACTGATCGACACGCTCAAGGACGGGCAGTTGCTGTTCGCCTATTACCCCGACAGCCAGTGGCTGGAGGGTTCACGCTTCCTGGGGTGCGACAGCGCGGGTGCAGGCGCTGTCGCTTCAGTCGCCAGCAAGGCTGCGCGCGGGGTTTCACGCGCCGCCGAATGAGCCTCGCGCAGCATCGATCCAAACCCCATGGAATCGATCGCATGAAGCCTGTCATCCCGAGCCGTGCCGCGTCGTCCGGCATTCCTTCGCGCGTCGCCGTGCTGGCGCTGGCCTGTTCGCTGGCGTTGGTCCCGTACGCAGTGTCGGCGCAGGACGCCACCGGCGATCGCGCCACGGCCAACGATGCGGTGACGACCACCGTCGAGGCGGGTGACTCCGGGTCGGCCGTGCTGCGCGCGCAGGTGCTGCTGGACCGTGCGCACTTTTCGCCCGGCGAGATTGATGGCGCGTACGGCAGCAACACCCGCCGCGCGATCGAGGGCTTCCAGCGCAGCCGCGACCTGCCGGTCACCGGCACCGTCGACGCGGCGACCTGGGAAGCGCTCGACCTGGACACCGCCGATGTGCTGGTCTCCTACACCCTGACCGATGCCGACGTGACCGGACCGTTCAGCACCATTCCGACGGACATGGAAGCCAAGGCCGAACTCGAGCGGCTCGGCTACACCTCGGCGCTGGAGGCATTGGGCGAAAAGTTCCACGCCAGCCCGGCGCTTCTGAAGCGGCTGAATCCCGATGTCGCGCTGGAGGCTGGCGCGAACTGGCGGGTACCCAACGTCGCCGCAGCGTCCTTGCCGGAAGGCGGCCATGTGGTGGTCGACAAGTCCGATGCGGTGGTGATGCTGGTGGACGCCGAGGGCGCGACCGTCGCCCAGTGGCCGGCGACGATGGGCAGCTCGCACGACCCGCTGCCGATTGGCGAGTGGGAGATCAAGGGCGTGGCCAACGATCCGGTGTTCCACTACAACCCGGATTTGTTCTGGGATGCGGATCCGAGCCACAGCAAGGCCAAGATCGCCCCGGGCCCGAACAACCCGGTCGGCGTGGTCTGGATCGACCTGTCGAAGGAGCACTACGGCATCCACGGGACGCCGGAGCCGTCGACGATCGGCAAGACCCAGTCGCACGGCTGCATCCGCATGACCAACTGGAGCGCGCGCACGCTGGCCGAAGCGGTCGGCCCGGGCACGCGTGCGGTCCTGCGCGAATGACCGCGCCTGACCCAAGGCGCCGCGCTGTCGGGTCCGGCACCAGCGGTCTCGTGGGGCCGCGATGCTGAGGCTTGCGCTGGTGTTCCTCGCCGGCCTGCTGGTCGGCGCGAACCTGGTGTATTTCGTGATGACCCGCGGCCAGGCCGACCCGGATGCGGCGCTGGTGTTCCAGCGCGAGCGCAGCCAGCACGCCGTGCCGGCCGACACCCCGGCGGCGCCCGCCGAGCGCGTCGAGGCACCAGCCCCGCCCCAGGACAAACCCACCCCGACCATCGGCCCGTTGCCGGCCGAGCCTGGTCGCACGAGCGGAACACCGGCGCCGGTCGAGCGCCCGCGCACCGCGGTCCCGGCGGCCGGCGCAGGCGGATTGATCGTGCCGGTGAGTGGCATCGCGCCAGCGCAACTGTCCAACACCTTCGACGACGCCCGCGGCCAGGGGCGGGTGCACGAGGCGCTCGACATCATGGCGCCGCGTGGCACCCCGGTGGTCGCGGTGGCCGATGGCACGGTCGAGAAGCTTTTCGCCAGCGACCGGGGTGGACTGACGATCTACCAGTTCGAGCCGAGCGGCCGTTACGCGTACTACTACGCTCACCTCGACCGCTACGCCGCGGGGCTGGCCGAGGGCGACCGGCTGCGACAGGGGCAGGTGATCGGTTACGTGGGCAGCACCGGCAACGCCAGCGATGACGCGCCGCACCTGCACTTCGGGATCTTCGCCCTCGGGCCGGAGAAACGCTGGTGGGAAGGCACCGCGATCAACCCGTATCCGCTCCTCACCGGCCGCCCGACGCCCTAGTGGCGACGTCAGGCGCGTTCGAAGCGCTCGATCTCGCCCAGCTGGCGTTGCGCGCGCTGAAGGTTGCAGCCCGACAGGTCGTCGATCATCCCGCGCAGCCACGGGCTGGCCGGCGGATGCCGTGACCAGCGCATGGCCAGCCAGACGCTGGCGGCCATCGCCACCACGCCAAAGCCGAGCGTTGCCGCCACCCAACCCGGCGCGGCGGCGTACAGGTCGACCCCCAGCCACAGCTTCGCGCCGACCAGGGTGGCGACCAGCCACAGGCACCACCACGGCAGCCCGAGGGCGACGGTGCTGACGGTCGTGAAGCGTTGCAGGCGGGCCAGTCGACGCTGGATGTCCAGCACCGGCCCGGTGTAGTACACCCCGCCGGCGAGCAACGCGCGGGTGACGCTGGCCCAGATCGCGGCGATGCCGTACGCGTGCAACACCAGTCCGGCGGCCAGCAGGTGCGGAGTATCCCGGTGGTCGACCCAGAACGTCGCGGCGACCACCACCATCGCAATCCAGACCAGCGCCTCCACCAGCTGCCAGACACCGAACCGCCGCAGCGACATGCGGCTGCGATCGATCCGGCGCGCGCGACGCTCTTCCAGCGCCAACGCCTCCAGGCCATCGGCACGCAGGTCGACCTGCGTCCATGCCGCGTTCAATTCCCGGTCGAGCTGGCGCCAGGCGGCCCTGAGTTCGTCGAGTTCCATTACCGTGTCCTGCGAGTGGGGGTATCAGTGCCGCCGGGCGCGTCTGCGAACTGCGCGGCGATGCGCTGCCGCAGCCGATGCAGCCGGGTCGCTACGTTGCTCTCGCCGATGCCGAGCACCTCGGCGATCTCGCGATGGCTGCGTTCATCCAGGTAGAGCAGCATCAATGCGCGGTCGAGCGGGCCGAGCCGGTCGATGACGGCGCGCAACGTGCGCAGGCGGTCTGCCTGGCCGGTGTCGGCGGCAGGGTCGGGCAGTGCGGCGAGGGCCTCGTCGTCGAGGCCGGCATGGTGGCGCTCGTGCAGGGTGGCCGAGCGGACGTGCGAGATCGCGACGTTCAGCACCACCCGGTAAAGCCAGGTGGAGAACCGGCTGCGCGCCGGGTCGAAGCGGCCGAATGCGCGCCAGGCCTGGATGCTGATGTCCTGCACCAGGTCGTGCCGGTCCTCGGGGTGCCGGCAGTAGCCGTGCGCGATCTTCAGGACGATGCCGCGATGCTGGTCGAGCAGGGCGGTGAAACGCGCTTGCAGCGAGTCGTCGGGGAGCGCGTCGATGGCGGCAGGGTCCGTCATGGTGTCCATGCCAAGGTGATTCGCACGGGCGCGCCGGTTATCACACGCGATCGCGGATTTTCCTACAGGAGCGGCTCCAGCGCGGTCCACACGTGGTCCAGCAGGCGCGGTTGCGCCGCCGCCACCGGGTGCAGGTTGTCGGCCTGGAAGGCCGCCCGGTCCAGCGCGATCGGCTCGAGCAGGAACGGCAGCAGGGCCACGTCGAACCGCGAGGCCAGCGTGGAATAGTTGCCGGCAAACGCGTCGGCATAGGCCGCGCCGAGGTTGGGCGGCATCTGCATGCCGACCAGCAGCACCTTCGCGCCGGCGCCGTGGGCGGCGCCGATCATGTAGGCGAGGTTGGCTGCGGCCTGGGCGGTGGGCAGTCCACGCAGCCCGTCGTTGGCCCCCAACGCGACCACCACCACCCGCGGGCGGTGCCGCGCCAGGGCACCCACGATGCGCGCGCGGCCACCGGCGGTGGTTTCGCCGCTGATGCTCGCATTGACGACTTCCCAGCCGGAGTCCTGCTTTTCGAGGCGCTCGTCGAGCAACGCCACCCAGCCCTGCGCCGCCGGCATGCCATAACCGGCAGAGAGCGAATCGCCCATCACCAGCACGGTTGCATCGGGTGCTTCGCGTGCCGGCGTGGACTGCAGTTGCGCGGCGTGCAGCGATGGAATCGCGACCACCACCCACAACAGCAAGCCAATGGCACATTGAACCGGGCGCGACGATGCCGCATATCTGCCCGAATGGTTGTCGTTCCGCTGCATCTGTCGCTCCGGTCCGCGGGCGCGCCGGACGGCACCACCCCCTTCCTGTCGAAGAATCCATGATGACCCATTCCGCCACCGCACCGGTCGACGTCCGTGCCGCCGCCGCCAGCCCGGCCCCGAACGCATCCCACCCGCCCGCGCTGGTGGTGGAGTCGCTCGGCAAGCGCGTGTCGCTGCCGTCCGGACCGCTGACGATCCTCGAAGGCGTCGGGTTCACCATCGCGCGTGGGGACACCGTGGCGATCGTCGGCGCGTCCGGCTCGGGCAAGAGCACGCTGCTGTCGCTGATGGCCGGGCTCGACATTCCCAGCGACGGCCGGGTCGTCCTCCACGGTGAGCCACTGTCGACGCTCGACGAAGATGGCCGGGCACGCGTGCGCGGGGAAAAGGTCGGCTTCGTGTTCCAGAACTTCCAGCTGCTGCCCTCGCTGACGGCGCTGGAGAACGTGATGCTGCCGCTGGAACTGCGCGGCGACGCGGAGGTGGAAGCGCCCGCACGCGCGATCCTCGGCAAGGTCGGCCTTGGCGAGCGGCTCGGCCACTACCCGCGGCAGCTGTCGGGCGGTGAGCAGCAACGCGTCGCCCTCGCGCGCGCATTCGTCACCGAGCCGTCCCTGCTGTTCGCCGACGAGCCGACCGGTAACCTCGACAGCCATACCGGCCAGGCGATCATCGAACTGCTGTTCGCACTCAATGCCGAGGCCGGCACGACGCTCGTGCTGGTAACCCACGATGACCACCTGGCCGAACGTTGCAGCCATCGCCTGCGTCTCGACGCCGGACGGCTGGTGGCCGACGAGCGGATGCATCCCGTGGCCGGCGGACGGGCCGGCGCGTGAGCGCGCGGATCGGACCGGCCAACGTGTTGGCGATGGCGTGGCGGCAGATGCGCCGCGACCTCAAGGCCGGCGATGTGCGCATCCTCCTCGCCGCGCTGGTGCTCGCGGTGGTGGCGGTGACCGCGGTCGGGTTCGTCACCGACCGCGCCGAGCGCGCCCTCGCGATCGAGGCCAATCGCCTGCTCGGCGGCGACGCGGTGGTGCGTGGCGACTCGCCGATTGCGGCGGAGATCGAGCAGGCGGCCGCATCGGCCGGGCTGCGGCGCACGCACACGGTCGAACTCAACACGATGATCAGCGTCGCGCGCGCGGCGGCGGGTGCCGGTAATGCGGCAGGCGAGCCGCGGCTGCAGCTCGGCGACCTGCGCGCGCTGGGTGACGGGTTCCCGTTGCGCGGTGCGTTCACGATTGCCGACGCACAGGGTGTTGAGCGTGTCGCAAGCGGGGTGCCTGCGCCGGGTACCGCATGGTTGAGCCGCGCCGGCGCGGACACGCTCGATGCTCGGATCGGCGACCTGGTCACCGTCGGCGAGTTGCAGCTGCAACTCGCGGCG
>NZ_JBJXHK010000031.1:0-28229 GCF_046638635.1 Lysobacter zhanggongensis | reverse complement strand
GCCCGGGCCGCGGGGTTGACCGCGTGCAGCACGCGTCGCTGCGCCGGCCCGGTGACCAGCACCAGCGGGGCGTCAGGGTCGGGGTGGCGGCGCATGACGCCGTCGAGCGCCAGTTGCGGCAGGAGGATGCAGGCCCAGAGCATGGTTTTTCAGAATGGAATCGCCCGCGTCGGCGGGTTGCCGCCGCGGCACTTGAGCACGCGCAACTGCGCAGGCTGGGCGTCGATCGCGATCCGAAGTGCGGCGGGGGACGGGTTGGCGGCCGCTTTCAACGGCCGCATCGCGAAGCCGAGGCATTGGCCTGTTTCGGCCGCCACCTGCAACCGGCGCAGGGTGCGGTCGTCGGCGCTGCGGGGCCAGCACAGCACGGCCGAGCAGGCGGCCGAACGCAGGCATTGCTCGGTCGCCCACAGGGCGTTGCGGGGGTCGGTACGGACCACCTGCAGACGCTTGAGATCGATGCCGGCACTGGCCCAGCCTTGGGCGAACGGCAGGTAGGGCGGGTCGACCAGCGCGACCATGCCATCGGCCTGGGACAGCCGGGCCAGGGTCGGCCACAACAGGCGCAGCTCGCCGATGCCGTCGGCAGGCAGCAGCAGTTCGGTCAGTGCGTGCTCGGGCCAGCCGCCGTCGGGCAGGGCGTCGTCGAGCAAGGCGTGGCCGGTGGGCTGCCGGGAAGGCGCACGGGGAGCCGGCTGGCCACGCCAGACCCGGCGCGACTCCAGCAGGCTGTCGAGGGCGACGACCGCGCCCATCAGGACGGCCTCACGAGACCGGCGAACAGGCCTTCGATGGCGAAGTCGGTGATGCGTGCATCGATCTCGATCGGCGCGTGGGCGGGATTGCGCGGCAGCAGGCGCAGGTGGTCGCGGCCGCTGTCGAGCCGTTTGACCGTCAACTCACCCTCCACGCGCGCCACCACGGTCTGGCCGCTGCGCGCCTGTGGCGTGCGGTGCACGCCGATCAGGTCGCCCGGCAGGATGCCGTCGAGCAGCATCGAGTCGCCTTCGACCTCCAGCAGGTAGTCGGGACGCAGGCGGAACAGCGAGCGGTCGAGGGCGATTTCGCGGCGGACTTCCGGGTCGGAACCGATCGGTGTGCCTGCGGCGACCCGGCCGAGCAGGGGGACCTGCAACAGNAGGGCGATTTCGCGGCGGACTTCCGGGTCGGAACCGATCGGTGTGCCTGCGGCGACCCGGCCGAGCAGGGGGACCTGCAACAGGTCGGGCCACGGGTTGGCGAGTGCAGCGCTGCCGGGATACCCGGTCGCGGGATGCGCGGCCGCGTGGCGGCTGCCTCGCCCACGCCCCGTGCCGGGTGCGGTGAGCCGGATCCCGCGCGCCCGTCCGGCCGACAGCTCGATCAGCCCGGCCTGCGCCAGGGCCTCGAGGTGGTAGCGCGCCGAGCGGTTCTGGCGGAACCCGAACGCCCGCGCGATCTCCATCTGCGACGGCGGATAGCCGTGCCGGGCAATGTGCTCACGGAGGAACTCGAACAGGCGGCGCTGGGTGTCGGTCAGGTGCATGGTACTAATTCTAGTAACAAATGAAGGTGCGAAAAGTGGGGCCCGGAAAGTCAGTGGGTTACGTCGGCAAGCTCACGTGGGATCGATGTCCGTTAAGCATCCACACCCCCGTCTCACCCGTTCGGACACCCCGCGGAACGCGGTTGTAGGAGCGACGTAAGTCGCGACCTGTACATCGCCTGGAACCACCGAGTTCCTGGAGATCCGCTGGACAAGGTGGCCGAGGCGATCCAGACCCTGGGCTGGAGCCGGCTCACGCCATCTCGAACAGGTCCGACTGCGCCCGCACGTCGTCCTGGTCGACGAACCCGCCCAGCCCGACGCCCACCAGCCGGTAGCGCGTCGCCGGCGGCAGGTCGATGCGCGCGCGCAGGTCGCAGGCGGTGTCGGCCAGCACGTCCAGCGTGTCCGGCCGCCGGGAGGGAGTCAGGCTGCGGGTCAGGATGCGGAAGTCGGCGGTCTTGAGCTTGAGCACCACCGTGCGCGCCAGCCGCGGATGGGTCTGCTGGCGCTCGCGCTGGTAGCCGGCCCAGGTCTTGCCGGCGAGACGGCGGATGTGCGGCTCCAGCTCGTCCAGGTGCAGGTCGTGCTCGAAGGTGTCCTCCGAGGAGATCTGCACAGTGGGGCGCTCGGGCCGGACCGGGTTGTCGTCGATCCCCAGCGACAGCTCGTGCAGGCGCCGCCCCCAGCGCCCGAACCGCTGCTCCAGCACGGCGACCGGCACGTCGCGCAGGTCGCCGACCGTGGTAATGCCCAGTTCGGCCAGCTTGCCCTGCATGACCTTGCCGACCCCCGGGAGGCGGCTCACCGCCAGCGGTGTCAGGAACGCCTCCACCCGGTGCGGCTTGACCACGCACAGGCCGTCGGGCTTGTTCCAGTCCGAGGCGATCTTGGCGATGAACTTGTTCGGGGCGACGCCGGCCGACGCCGTCAGTGCGGTCTCCTCGAAGATGGCCGCGCGGATCGCCTCGGCGGTGGCCGTGGCCGACGGCAGCCCCGATGCGAGCCCGGTGACATCGAGGTAGGCCTCGTCCAGCGACAGCGGTTCGACCAGCGGCGTGTGCCGGGCAAAGATCTCGCGCACCTGCCGCGAAACCGCCTTGTAGCGCGTGAAGTCGGGCGGCACGAACACCGCCTGCGGGCACAGCCGCTCGGCGCGGATGGCCGGCATGGCCGATCGCACGCCGAACCGGCGCGCCTCGTAGCTGGCCGCGCAGACCACCGAGCGCGCGCCGCGCCATGCCACCACCACGGGACGGCCGCGCAATGTAGGGTCATCGCGCTGCTCGACCGACGCGTAGAACGCGTCCATGTCGACGTGGAGAATCCTGCGTGGCGGGGCCATGGCGCCATTGTCGCGTGCCGGGGGCGCGTGCGCTCCTACACATTTCACCCGTGGTTTGGCAGTCTGGCGGCTACGCCTTCATGGAGCGCCGCATGCAGCGTCGCCACTTCTCGATGTTCCGCGAGTTCCACCTGGCGGACTGGTTCACCCTCGCCAATGCCTTCTGCGGCACCGGCGCGATCTTCGCGGCGATGCGGTTCCTGCAGGAGGGCGGGGTGCGCGACCTGATGATCGGGATGGCGCTGATCCCGCTGGCCTTCATCTTCGATGCGGTCGACGGCCGGGTCGCGCGCTGGCGCAAGTCGGCCTCCACCCTCGGCCGCGAGCTGGACTCGCTGGCCGACGTGATCTCCTTCGGCGTCGCGCCCGCCGCGCTGGCCTATGCCTGCGGCCTGCAGGGCGGGTGGGACTGGGTGGTGCTGAGCTACTTCGTCGGCTGCGGCGTCAGCCGGCTGGCCCGTTACAACGTCACTGCCGAGCAGCTGTCGGGCGACGAGGGCAAGGTGAAGTATTTCGAGGGCACGCCGATCCCGACCAGCCTGGTGCTGGTGGTGGTGCTGTGGATCGCCGCGGCGCAGGGCGCGATCGGTACGGACCTGTGGCTGGGCATGGTCAAGCTGGGGCCGTGGCAGTTCCACCCGCTGGTGCTGATGTTCGCGATCTCCGGCTCGCTGATGGTCAGCAAGACGGTCCGCATTCCCAAGCCCTGAAACACCGCCCGATGCCGACGGCCTGACACACCTGCGTTGCTATGATCGCGGCCAACGCGGAGGACGCCATGGCCAATCAGGGTTTCGGGAACGCCGGTTTCGGCAGCGACCATTTCGGCAGCGATGATTTCGCGGCACTGTCGCGTCAGTACTGGAGCCGCTGGGGCGAGTTGCTGCGCGCGGCGGGGGGTGCCACGCCACAGGCGGCGACGGGATTCGGTACGGACAATCCGCTGGGCGCTGCCTGGGGCATGCCGGGTCCGGCATCCATGCCCGGCTGGAACGAGGCGGCTGCCTGGTGGTCGCAACTTGCCGGTGGCGCCAGCCCGACGGCCGACGAGGCGCTGCGGCGGTTCGGCACGCAGGCGCAGGGCTGGTTCGGACAGATGCAGCAATTGGCGGCGCGCTTTGGTGGGCAGGACGCCAGTGCGCGCGATATCGCCGCGGCGTGGCAGCGGATGGTCGCCGGCCAGGGCGGCAACCCGTTCGCCGATGCGCTGCGCGGCATGCAGGGGTCGGGCCAGCAGGGGTTCGAGCAGTGGTACGCGCAGGTTTCGCCGTGGCTGAAGCAGCTTGTCGGCGAAGGTCGCTCTTGGCTCGGGCTGCCCGCATTCGGCTTCACCCGCGAGCACCAGCAACGCTGGCAGCAACTGGCACGGGCGCAGCTCGACTACCAGCAGCAGGCGCGTTCCTACCACGAGCTGATGGCCGAGGCGGGGCAGGAGGCGTTCCGCCGTTTCGAGGACAAGCTGGTCGAGCGCAGTGCGCCTGGCAAGCAACTCGGGTCCGTCCGTGCGCTGTTCGACCTGTGGATCGACGCCGCCGAGGAGGCCTACGCCGACGTCGCGCTGTCGCCGCGGTTCCGCGATGCCTATGGCGCGATGACCGATGCGCAGATGCGACTGCGCGCCGCGGTCCAGCGCGAGGTCGAACAACTCACTGACGCCCTCGGAATCCCGACCCGCACCGAGATCGATGCCTCGCATCGCAAGGTGGCGCAGCTTGAGCGCGAACTTCGGCGGATGCGCGAGCGGGCCGATTCGCCGGCCGCTCCGTCTGCCGCACGAGCCACGAGGAATTCGACCACCCGGTCCGACAGCAAGCCAGCCGCCGAGGCGGCCCCGGTGAAGAAGGGCGGTAATCCAAAGGCCGCCGCATCGAAGCCCAAGGCCTCGAAATCCCCCGCATCGAAAACCGCAAAAACCGCCAAGACCGCCACCTCCACGGCCGCCCGGCGCGGCAAGGCACGCTGACCATGGACCGTTCCGATTCCCCCGTCATCGGTCCGCTGGACATCACCCCCGAAGCCCTGGCGCACGAGGCGATGCGCCTCCAGGCCAAGCTTGGTGCAGGCCTGCAGACACTGCGACAGGTGGGCGACACCGGTTACGGCGCAACCCCGAAGGAAGAGGTCTGGCGCGATGGCAAGGTCGTGCTGTACCGCTTCCGCGGGGATGCGATCGAAGGCGGCCGCGCGCCGACCGCCAAGGTTCCTCTGCTGATCGCCTACGCTTTGGTCAACCGGCCGTACATGGTCGACCTGCAGGCGGACAAATCAATCGTGCGTGGCCTGCTCGAGCGCGGCGAGGACGTCTACGTGCTGGACTGGGGTTACCCCGACCGGTCGGACCGCTTCCTCGACCTGGAGGACTACATCCAGCGTTTCCTCGGGGGTGCGGTCGACCACCTGCGCGAGCGCCACCGCATCGATGCGATCAACCTGCTCGGCATCTGCCAGGGCGGCGCGTTCTCGCTGTGCTACAGCGCGCTCAACGCGCGCAAGGTGCGCAACCTGGTGACGATGGTGACGCCGGTGGACTTCCACACCGACGACAACATGCTGGCCAACTGGGTGCGCGGGACCGACATCGACCTGATGGTCGACACGCTGGGCAACATCCCCGCCGACGTCATGAACTTCACCTACCTCACGCTCAAGCCCTGGCGGCTGTTCGTGCAGAAGTACGTGGGACTGGTGGACATCCTCGACGACCCCCGCGCGCTGGAGGACTTCCTGCGCATGGAGACGTGGATCTTCGACTCGCCCGACCAGGCCGGCGAGGCGTTCCGCCAGTTCGCTAGGCAGTTCTACCAGGCGAACGGTTTCGTCAACGGCGGCATCGAGATCGGTGGACGCCCCGTCGACCTGGCCCACGTCAACATGCCGGTGCTGAATGTCTTCGCCGAGGCGGACCACCTGGTGCCGCCCTCGTCGTCGAAGGCGCTGGGCGGGCTGGTTGGCGGCAGCGACTACAGCGAACTGTCGTTCCGTGGCGGTCACATCGGCATCTACGTCTCCAGCCGTGCGCAACGCGAGGTGCCGCAGGCGATCCACGACTGGCTGGCGGTGCGTTCGCACTGAGCGGCGTCCGCCTTACGCAGCCATCACGACAACGCACTAGACTCGAGGCAACTCCGTCGTCCCGTCGAGCCCATGGAACACACCCACCGCCCCTTCGTCCGCTCCCGCAACGACCGCATGCTCGCGGGCGTCATGGGAGGCATCGCACGCCGGTTCGGCTGGAACTCGACCCTTCTGCGGGTCGTCTTCGTGATCGTGTCGATCGCCTCGGCCGCGTTCCCCGGCATCCTGGTCTACCTGATCATGTGGCTGCTTATGCCGGAAGAAGGCGAGGTCGCCTGACCGACCCGATGGCACGCCGGCGCGATGCGGCGTGGACCGCGCTGCTGCAACTGGCGGGCGCGGCATGGACGCTTCCCAACACCGTCGCCGGGCTGCTGCTCGGTTCGCTTGGTATTCCCTTCGGCGCGCACGCGCACTGGCGGCGCGACGACCTCGCACTGGTGTTCCATGACTGGCCATGGGGCCCCGGCGGCGCCATCACACTTGGCAACGTCATCGTGCATACCGGTGCCGACCTCGATGGCACCTGCCGCACCTACGCCCACCGCGCCGGCTGGTGCGAGGAGCCCGCCGTCCGCCTGGCCGACCACGAGCGCGCGCACGTCTTCCAGTACATGGTGCTTGGCCCGCTGTTCCTGCCGGTGTACTTGGCGTTCGGTGGCGTCAGTGCGCGCAACCGCTTCGAGCGCGCCGCCGACCGCTACGCATTGACCGGCCAGGGGTGGTGGCCGTGGCCGGCGCCGCCGCTGCGGCGGCCGGCATAGTGCGACCGGCTTCACGCTTCCGGTCGGGTGTCCCATAATGCGGACCGGTCATGCGCGGGGAGGCGCACGGCCGGGCGCCGCACCGGCGCATCGCACCCAAGGGGAGGGGACATGCTCAAGTACGTGTTGCTCGCGGTGTTCGCGGGTCTGGGTTGGTTCGTGTTCGTCGATGGCAGCAAGCTCGACGAAGCGGATGTACGCGCCTATTACGTGGCCCAGCGCGACGCCACCCTGGCGCTGGATGCCGACACTCTCTGCGCGATGCTCTCCAAGGACGCGTCCGGCAGGATGACCACCTACGTGGGGCCGCGTGAGCAGGTCCAGCTGGTCTCGCGCGATTCCGCATGCCGCGACACCCAGGAAATGTTCCAGAAGATGAAGCCGCTGATGGAGCTGCTCGGCAACGAGGTTCCCTTCGGCTACACCTACGAGATCAACGCCATCAACCTGTCCGACGACCGGAAGTCGGCAAGGGTCGAGGTCCGCAGCGTGCTCGACATCCTCGGCATGCGCTTCGTATCGCGCACGGTGGAGACGCTGGTTCGCGACCGTCGGGTAGTGTTGGTCGAGCATGTGGAAGGCCGCGCCTGGGTCAGCGAAAGCCCCGGGATGTAAGCCCCCTGCACTGGACTGCCGCCGCGCCGGCAAACAAAAAGGCCTGCGACTGCAGGCCTTTTGTCTGGTGCCGAAGGTGGGACTCGAACCCACACGCTTTTAAGGGCGGCGGATTTTGAGTCCGCTGCGTCTACCGATTCCGCCACTTCGGCCGGGCGCGAAGTATAGCCGACAACCTTCCGGGCGCGGGGCCAAATGCGTGTGCGCTCTTCGCCGCTCGGCCGTCAGTGGGCCTCGTCGGTGGGCAGCGCCTTGTCGGCGCGGGTGAACCACTCGCCGTCCTGTGGGATGAACATCGAGCAGCCTTCCATGGCGGCCTTGTAGATGTGCACCGACACCGCGACCTCGTCGCCGCTGGTGTTGCGGATGGCGTGGTACTCGTGAGGCGGGATCAGGCTGCCGGCGCTGCCGGGCCCGGCCACCATGCCGCCGGCGGCACGGAAGCGGAAACGCTCGTCGTCGCGCTCGA
Source organism: Lysobacter zhanggongensis (assembly GCF_046638635.1). NCBI lineage: Bacteria > Pseudomonadati > Pseudomonadota > Gammaproteobacteria > Lysobacterales > Lysobacteraceae > Lysobacter > Lysobacter zhanggongensis. The sequence continues at coordinate 20,436 of NZ_JBJXHK010000031.1, read as the reverse complement.
GCAACTCGTACTGGGTGATCTCCAGTTCGCCGTCCCAGACGCCCTCCACGCACCACAGGCCGCAGTGGTCGTGCACCGGAGTGCCCTGGCCCGGGCCCCACGTCATCGCTACGACGCTGTAGCCGTGCTCGGGGCTGCGGTAGATCTCGCGCCGCGCATAGTGGTCCTCGATCGGTTCGAATACGCACGGCGGCAGGCTGACGTCGCGGTCGCGGATCATCCGGCACAGGGTGTTGCGCAGCGCCGAGGTGATGGCGTGCTGGTCGCCGGCGGTGACGGCCGCGTCCAGCGCATGGACCAGCTTGTCGTGGCCGGGGAACGGGATGTCGGGCAGGGCTTGGGCGTTCATGCGTCCGATTCTACCCGGGCGCTAGAGGGTGTCGAGGAACCCACGCACGGCCGGGGAGAACCGGTCGAAATCGACGAGGAACGCGTCGTGGCCCTGCGGCGACGGCAACGGCAGGAAGCTCGCATCGGCGCCGCCGGCCCGCAGCCCTTCGGCGATCTCGCGCTGCTGTTGCAGCGGGAACAGGATGTCGGTCTCCGCGCCGATGGCCAGCGCCTTCTCGATCCGGATCGCCGCCAGCCCGGCGCGGGTGTCGGTCTCGGCGTCGCCGCAGCGCCCGGCGCAGTGGTCACCGAGGTCGAACCAGTCCATCGAGCGGCTGAGGTAGAGGTAGCAGTTGGGGTCGAAGCGGCGGACAAAGCGCCGGGCATGAGCCTCCAGGTAGCTCTCCACTTCGAACTCCAGTCCGAATGGATCGTCGTCGGCGCGGTCGGAGTCCAGCCGGACGCGGCCGAACCGGCCGTCCCACTCGAGCGCCGAGCGGTAGGTGATGACGCCGAGCTTGCGCGCCATGCGCATCCCCGACTCGGGGTAGCTGGTGTCGTCGTAGCAGCCGTTGTTCCAGTTCGGGTCCAGCCGGATGGCCTCGCGCTGCAGCGAACGGATCGCGATCGAGAACGGCAGGGCCTTGGCGGCGCCGGAAATGTTGATGTGCGTGCGGGCGATGCCCGGGTGACCGGCTAGCATCGCCAGCGACACCATCCCGCCCATCGAGTTGCCGACCACGCAGGCCAACTGGTCGACGCCCAGCGTCCGCACCAGGTGGGCGGCCGCCTCGGCGCCGTCCTCGATCGACAGCTCGGGGAAGTCCAGGCGGTAGGGCTCGCCGGTGTCGGGATTGGCGGAGGCGGGGCCGGAGGACCCCTTGCAGCTCCCCAGCGCGTTGCTGCAGATGACGAACCAGCGGTCTGTGTCGATCGCCTTGCCGGGGCCGACCATCGCCTCCCACCAGCCCGGCTCGGGGTTGGCGTCGTTGGAGGCGGCGTGGGCGTCGGGCGAGAGCCCGGTGACGATCAGCAGGGCGTTGTCACGTGCGGGCGAGAGCGTGCCCCACGTTTCGTAGGCGACCCGTGCGTGGTGGATCTCGCCGCCCCGTCGCATCGGGAACGGCGAGGGCAGGTCGATGAAGCGGGTACCGGGCGGGATGAATTCGGTCATGCGCCTATTCGACCACACGGTCGATCATCAACGCTGCCGAAACCTCCGCGCCGTTTTCCACCACCACCGGTGCCGATTCGAAGTCGCCCGCCCGCGGGGTGGCGTCGCCACTGGCGGACACGCGTGCAAGCAGTTCGACCTGTGGCAGGTCGGAGAGGCGGGCAGTCGGCATCAGGCTGTCGGCGTCGGTGAGGGTGACCGTCAGCGGGAAGCCGGTGGGTTGCAGCTTCTCGACCGCGACCGGCATCGGGGGGCCGCCGGGGCGTCGCGCGATCACGAACACGCTGGCGCCGTCGGGGTAGCGCATCGCCAGGGCCGGGTCGAGCGAGACGCTCGCGGTGATGGTGGCGGGGGATGCCGCCGTTTCAGGGGCGGGCGGCAGCGGCGCCATCCCGGCATCGGCGCGGGCCAGGTCGATCTGCTCGCGCAGGCTGGCCGCGGTGGTTGCGTCGACCTGGGCCAGCAACGGCTCCCAGATCGCCACGGCCTCGGCGGCCGCACCGGCCTGGCGACGGGCGATGCCGAGGAACCAGCGGGCGCGCTGGTGCTGGGGCTCGATCTCAAGCGCGTGGCGGAGCATCGCCACCGCGGTTTCGTCGAACAGGCGGGACGGGTCGGCCTTGGCGCGGGCCTCGGCGGCCTCGGCCAGCAGGGCGGGTTCGTCCGGGGCGAGCAGCACCGCGCGGGCGTAGGCGTCACGCGACTCGGCGAATCGGCCTTCGGCCGCGTGAGCGCGCGCCAGCAAGCGCCATCCTTCGATCTGGTTGGGATCGCGTTCCAGTTCGGCGGTCAGTTGCACGATCGCCTCCGACAGTGATTCCGGCGCGCGTCGCTGGCTGGCGTCGAGCGCGCGCGGCGTGCCGACCAAGGCATACAGCAAGCCCGTGGTGACCAGCAGGCCGGCCAGCATGCCGGCACCGGCCAGCGGCCGGTCGCGCCAAACCGGGCGCAACACCAGCGCCAGGACCAGCAGGGCCAGCACCAGGCTGGCGATCACGAACACACTCATCACCACTCCTGGTCCTGGTCGCGCGCCTCGTCCGGAGCAGCGGCCGCACGCGGGTCCGCACGGCGGCGCACGATGCCCACCACCACCAGCCCGCCCGCCAGCAGCAGCACGGCGGGACCGAACCACAGCAGCCAGGTGGTCGGTTCGACACGCGGGCGGTACAGCACGAATTCGCCGTAGCGTGCGACCAGGTACTGCTTGATCTCGGCGTCGGTCATGTCCTTGCGCATCAGCACCAGCACCTCGTTTCGCAGGTCCTGGGCGATGGCGGCATTGGAATCGGCCAGCGACTGGTTCTGGCACTTCACGCAGCGCAGTTCTTCCGTCAGCGCGTGGAAGCGTTCGGCTTCGGCGCGGCTGGTGAACTCCGGCGGGGCGACGGTGGTCGCGGCCTGCGCGAGCGCGGCGGTCGGCAGCGCCCACGCCAGCGTGAGCAACACCAGCGTCAGCAGGGCGCGCACGCGGAGCATCAGCCGTCCACCTGGTCGAGCAGCGGGATCAGCTCGTCGCGGATGGTCTCGTCGCTGACCGGGCCCACGTGCTTCCAGCGGATCACGCCGGCCGCGTCGACCAGGAAGGTCTCCGGTGCGCCGTAGATGCCCCAGTCGATCGCCTTGTCGCCGGTGTAGTCGGTCAGCACCAGCCAGTACGGGTTGCCGAACTGCTCGAGCCAGCGCAGCGCGTCGGCGTGCTCGTCCTTGAGGTTGTAGCCGATCACGCGGATGCGCTTGGTCTCGGCGAACCGGGTCAGCACCGGGTGCTCGACCCTGCACTCCGGGCACCAGCTGCCCCAGACGTTGAGCAGGTAGGGCTCGCCCAGAAGCTCCGTGGACGACACCAGGCGGCCGGCCTCGTGCAGCACCGGCAACTCGAAGGCGGGCGCAGGCTTGCCGATCAACGGCGAGGGCAGTGCCTCGCGGTTGCCCTGGCGGCTGAGGATCACGCCGGCCAGCAGCAGCGCGGCCAGCAGGCCGAACACGACCAGTGGCAGCCAGCGGGCCTTGGATGTGTTGGTGGTCATTGCACGCTCCCTGCGGTGTTGGCGGTACCGGGGCGGGCGTCGACCCGGCGGAAACGGCGGTCGGCCGCGGTGACCAGCCCGCCCAGCGTCATCAGCAACGCGCCGACCCAGATCCAGCGCACGAACGGCTTGATGTGTACGCGGATGGCCCACGCATCGCCGCCGAGCGGTTCGCCCAGCGCGACGTACAGGTCGCGGGTCACGCTGCGCTCGATGGCGGCTTCGGTCATGACCTGGCCGCCGCTGACATAGGCGCGCTTTTCAGGATGCATGGTCGCCAACGGGGCGCCGTCGCGGAAGACCTGGACGGTGCCCAGGTCGGCCTCGTAGTTGGGGCCGACGCGATGCTCGACGCCCTCGAACCGGAACGCATGTCCGCCCAGCTCGACGGTCTGGCCCGGCTTCACCGCAAGCTCCTTCTGCAGGCTCAGGCCTTCCACCAGCAGCGCGCCGGCCAGGAACACCGCGACGCCGAGGTGGGCCAGGGTCATCCCCCACATCTCGGCGGTCATCCGCCCGCTGGCCGACAGCCGCGACCACGCGAAGCGCAGCGTGCCCAGCCCGACCCACACGGCGCCGGTGACGCCCGCCGCCACCTTCCATGCACCCTGCGGCGCGAAGAAGAACGCCGCGACGCCGGCCGCCAGCGCGAGCCCGGCCCACGGCGCAAGCATCGCCAGTGGCCGCGATACCTGCTCGCGCTGCCAGCGCGTCACTGGGCCGAACGGCAGCAGCAGCACCAGCGGCGCCATCAGCAGGGTGAACAGCAGCGCGAAGTAGGGCGGCCCCACCGAGATCTTGCCCAGCTCCAGCGCATCGGCCAGCAGCGGGTACAGCGTGCCGAGCAGCACCATCGCGCAAGCGGTCGACAACAGCAGGTTGTTCCCCAGCAACAGGGTCTCGCGCGAGCTTGCGGCGAAGTACTGGCGCGGGTCGGCCTTGCCATCGCTGTCGCCGGGTGCGCGCAGCGCGTAGAGCACCAGCGAACCGCCGATGACGATGCCGAGGAAGATCAGGATGAACAGCCCGCGGGTCGGGTCGGCCGCGAAGGCATGCACGCTGGTGAGTACGCCCGAGCGCACCAGGAACGTGCCCAGCAGCGACAGCGAGAACGTGGCGATGGCCAGCAGCAGGGTCCAGCCCCGGAAGGCGCCACGCTTCTCGGTGACCGCCTGCGAATGCAGCAGCGCCGCGCCGGCGAGCCACGGCATGAAGCTGGCGTTCTCGACCGGATCCCAGAACCACCAGCCGCCCCAGCCCAGCTCGTAGTACGCCCACCAGCTGCCCAGCGCGATGCCGGCGGTCAGGAACGCCCAGGCGACGTTGGTCCACGGCCGGGTCCAGCGCAGCCAGCGCGCGTCGACGTGGCCGTCCAGCAGTGCGGCGATCGCAAACGCGAAGGGGACGGCAAAGCCCACGTAGCCGAAGTACAGCATCGGCGGGTGGATGATCATCCCCGGGTCCTGCAGCAGCGGGTTGAGGTCGCGTCCCTCCGCCGCCGCCGGCAGCAACCGGTCGAACGGGTTGCTGGTGAAGATCAGGAAGGCCAGGAAGCCGACACTGACGATGCCCATCACGCCAAGCACTCGCGCGATCACCTGGGCCGGCAGCGCCCGCGAGAAACGCGCCACCACCGCCGTCCACAACGCCAGCACCAGCGCCCACAGCAGCAGCGAGCCCTCGTGTGAGCCCCAGACCGCGGTGTATCGGTAGACCATCGGCAGCAGCGAGTTGGAGTTCTCGGCCACGTAACGCACCGAGAAGTCCTGGCTGACGAACGCTTCGGTGAGAATGCCGAACGCCAGGGCCACCAGCACCAGCTGCGCATAGGCGGCCGGCCGCGCGGTGGCCATCCACGCGCCGATCCCGCGCTGGGCGCCGACCAGTGGCAGCGCGGCCTGCAGCATCGCCACCAGCAGTGCGAGGACCAGTGCGACCTGGCCGAATTCGGGCAGCATCAGTTGGCCGATCCGGCGGTGCCCGCGGCCGGCGCGTCGACGTCGTGTTTCTGGTGCGCCTGGCCCATCTTGTCGGCGACTTCCTTGGGCATGTAGGTCTCGTCGTGCTTGGCCAGCACTTCCTCGGCGACGAAGCGGTCGCCGTCCATGCGGCCGGTCGCGACCACGGCCTGGTTCTCGCGGAACAGGTCGGGGAGGATCCCGGTGTAGGTGACCGGCATCAGGGCGTCACCATCGCTGACGTCGAAGTGGGACTCCAGCGTGCCATCGACACGCCGCAGCGAGCCTTCGGCCACCATGCCGCCGAGGCGGAACCGGGCCTGGCCCGAGCGCACGTCGGCGCCGGCCTCGCCACTGATCACCTCGTTGGGCGTGTACAGGTAGGCGACGTTGCGCTGCAGCGCCATTGCGACCAGGGTTGCGGCGATCGCGGCGGCCACCACGAGCGCGAGCACCCAGAGCAGGCGGCGGCGTCGGACAGGATTCATCGGGTCAACTCGTCGGTAACGGAGGGGGTGTGCGGCGCGGACGTCCGCGCGGCCGCTTGGCGTTGCGCCCGGCGGCGCGCCGCGCGGAGCTCGCGGCGGACCTGCAGCAGCGGCGATACCAGGTCCCACGCCAGCACCACGGCAAACACGGCGTAGGCGGCGACCACGTAGCCCAGGTAGCTCATCGCGAGCCCCCGGCCAGTGTCGCCACCCAGGCCTTGCCGGCTTCGCGGCGCAGGTTGTCGGCCCGCGAGCGGGCGAGCAGGGCGCCGACGAACCAGAGCTTGGTGCCGATCAGCATCCAGACCAGCGGCTGGATCATCGACGGGTCCATCGTCGACTCGCCGAATATGCGGATGGTCTGGCCCTGGTGCAGCGAGTTCCACCAGATCACCGAGTAGCGGATCACCGGCAGCAGGACGACACCGACGATCGCCAGCAACCCGGCGGCACGCGCGGCCGCGCGGCGGTCGTCGATGGCGTTGTACAGGCCGATCACGCCCAGGTAGAGGAACAGCAGGATCAGCTCGGTGGTCAGGCGCGGGTCCCAGTCCCACCAGGTGCCCCACATCGGCTTGCCCCAGATCGAACCGGTCACCAGCGTGATCAGGGTGAAACCCGCCCCGATCGGCGCGCAGGCCATGGCCAGGATCTCGCACAGCTTGATGCGCCAGACCAGCGCGATGGCCGCGTACAGCGCCATCAGACCGAACACCAGCATGCTCATCCAGGCGCTGGGCACGTGGATGTAGAGGATCCGGAAGCTGTCGCCCTGCTGGTAGTCGGCCGGCACCAGGAACAGCGCCCCGTAGGCGCCCCAGAGCATCACCAGCAGGCCCAGCCCGTAACCCCACGGCGCCCAGCGGGCGGCGAAGCGGTCGAAGTAGGGAGGCGAACCGAGTTTGTGGAACCAGCGGATCAGAGGATTCATCTGTTTTCAGTTCAGGGCGATGCGGATCGCGGCGGCGGCGGCCAGCGGCGCCAGCACCAGCGAAACCACCAGTCCGGCCCCCAGCAGCAGCAGCGCGCCGACCGGGTCCATTCCCTGGGCCGAAGCGGCCACGCTGCCAGCCCCGAACACCAGTACGGGGACGTACAAGGGCAGCGCAAGCAATGCCAGAAGTATACCGGAGCGCCTCATCCCGACGGTCAGCGCGGCAACCACCGCACCCAGCAGGCTCAGCAGCGGCGTGCCGAGCGCGAGCGAGGCCATCAGCACCGGCAACTGGCCGCGCGGCAGGTGCATCAGCTCGGCCAGGAACGGGGTGGCCAGCAGCAACGGCAGGGCGGTCGTCGCCCAGTGCATGAACGTACGCACACCGACCAGCCATGCCAGCGGCACCGGCGCCAGCATCCACTGCTCCAGCGAACCGTCCTCGGCATCGCCGCGGAAAAGCGTGTCCAGCGCCAGCAGGCCCGACAGCAGCACCGCGACCCAGAGCACGGCCGGGGCCACGCTGGCCAGCACCTTCGCCTCGCCACCCAGCGCGAGCGCGAACAGCACGATCACCAGCAGCGCGAACAGGGCCGGCTGCAGCGCATCGCCACGGCGGCGCCACAGCAGGCGCAGGTCGCGGCGCATCAGCGCCGAGGCGGTCCCGGGCAGGCCGGGCAGGGGGCTGGTCGCCTTCATGCGGCGCGCTCGGCGACGGGTCGGGTCATCACCAGCAGCCGGGTGCGGACGGGCGGGGCGGCATAGGCACCATGGGTGGTCACCAGTGCCGCGCCGCTGGCGCGCAGGTGCGCCTGCACCATCCGGTTGACCAGTTCGATGCCTTCCAGGTCGAGGTTGGCGTAGGGCTCGTCCAGCAGCCACAACGGTGCCGGGGACAGCCACAGGCGGGCCAATGACAGGCGCTTCTTCTGCCCGGCCGAAAGTTGCCGCGCGAGCGCGTCCTCGTAGCCGGCCAGCCCGACGATCCCGAGCGCATGTTCCGGCAACTGGCCGCGGCGGCGCCCCTGCAGGCCGCACAGGAATTCGAGGTTCTCCAGCACGCTGAGGTCGGCCTTCAGCCCGGGCAGGTGGCCGAGGTAGGCGATCGCCCGCGCGCGCCGCGCCGGCCCTGCGGCACCGCCGTCGATGTCGATCTCGCCGGCATCGGCGCTCAGCAGGCCGGCCAGTACGCGCAGCAAGGTGGTCTTGCCGGCGCCGTTGTCGCCCTGCACCAGCAGTGCCTCGCCCGCATCGACGCTGAAGTCGAGCGGGCCGAACACGGGGTCGTCGTTGCGGGCGAAGCGCAGGCCGCGGGCCTCCAGCAGCGGCTGCGCGGGCGGGTCGGTCAGGGGCATGGGTTACGGCGCACGGTCGACGGCCGGCGGGCCGGCAGACCGGCGATTCTACCGCGCACGCCCACGCCGCACCGACCCGGTGTCACCCGGCGCATTGGGTCTCGGGGACCGTCTCGCCGGGCCAGTCGGTGTAGGGCGATTCGGATGCTGACGGGGAGGCCGGGTCGGGCCGCTGAATCAGCATCCGCAGGCGCACCGGTTCCCCGCGCGTCCAGCACAGCACGCCGGCCTGGCCGAACTCGCGGGCCAGGTGATCGGCCGCGTGGTCGTCGACGTCGGCCAGCAGCCAGCCCGGCTCGTGCCAGTGGCCGTCCGGACTCTGCGCCCAAGCCCGGAGCCGGGCAACGCCGTCGGCATCGAGTTGCGACACCAGCAATGCGTCGGCGGACTCGTTGGCGGTGTCGGAGTGCGGTTCGGAGGCCGGGTTCCAGGCGGTGACGAACACGTAGTGCGAAGCGGGCCAGTAGGCCTCGAGGTCAGTGGCCGGCTCGCCGACGCGCAGCCGCACGGTGTCGCCGTCGAGGGTGACGCCGTAGTCGGCCGCGGCGTAGGCGGCCGCCAGTTCGGACGCGTCGACGACCCGGTAGATGCGCATGAACGGGAGTTTCGACCGCGCCCGGAGTGGATGCAAGCGCGCCCACGGCCGCACACGCGCGGATTTCGTAGACTCCGGGTTCCCCCGGATGCACAAGACACGATGACGCCTGACCTGCGTACCAAACTGCCCCGCGTGGGCACCACGATCTTCGCCGTGATGTCGCAGCTGGCCGCCGAGCACGGCGCGGTCAACCTCGGCCAGGGGTTCCCCGATTTCGACGTCCCACCGCGACTGGTGGATGCGCTGGCGCGTGCGATGCGCGACGGGCACAACCAGTACGCGCCAATGACCGGCCTGCCGGTGCTGCGCGAGGCGATCGCCGACAAGACCGCGCGCTGTTACGGCTACCGTCCGGACCCGGCGGCGGAGATCACGGTCACCTCCGGCGCAAGCGAGGCGATCTTCGACGCCATCCACGCGGTGGTCCGCCCGGGCGACGAAGTCATCGTGCTGGACCCCTGCTACGACTGCTACGAGCCGGCGATCGACCTCGCTGGCGGTGTCGCCGTCCACGTGCCGCTGGACCCGCAGACCTTCGCGCCCGACTGGGAGCTCATCCGCCGGGCGGTGACCCCGAAGACGCGGATGCTGATGACCAACACCCCGCACAACCCGTCGGGGGCGATGTTCGATGCCGGCGACATCCAGCAACTGGCCGACCTGCTGCGTGGCACCGACATCGTGCTGCTTTCGGACGAGGTCTACGAGCACATCGTGTACGACGGCCGCCGGCACGAATCGGTGCTGCGCTACCCGGAACTGCGCGAGCGGGCGTTCGTCATCTCGAGCTTTGGCAAGACCTACCACTGCACCGGCTGGAAGGTGGGTTACTGCGTGGCGCCGCCTTCGCTGAGCGCCGAGTTCCGCAAGGTCCACCAGTACAACACCTTCTGTACGTTTACCCCCGCGCAGGCCGCGTTCGCGGAAATGATCGCCGACGAGCCGGAGCATTACGAAACGCTGGGCGCCTTCTACCAGCCCAAGCGCGACCGCTTCCGCGAACAGCTGCTGACCACCCGGCTGAAGCCGTTGCCGGTCCCGGGCGGCTACTTCCAGCTGGTCGACTATTCGGAGGTCAGCGACCTCGACGACGCTGCGTTCTGCCGCTGGCTGACGGTCGAGCACGGCGTGGTCGCGATCCCGCTTTCGCCCTTCTACGGCTCTCCGCCGGTGGGCCAGCGCCTGGCGCGGCTGTGCTTTGCAAAGAACGAGGCCACGCTGGATGCCGCGATCGAGCGGCTGGGGAGGCTGTGATGCCGACGACCAACCTGCGCATCTCGCTGGTCCAAGGCGCCACGGTGTGGCACGACCCGGCCGCCAACCGCGAGTACTACGGCGGCCTGCTGGCGCCGTTGCATGACACCACCGACCTGGTGCTGCTGCCGGAGACCTTCACCAGCGGCTTCTCCAACGAGGCGCTGGACACCGCCGAGACGATGGAAGGCCAGACTCTCGCGTGGATGCGTATGCAGGCGGCGAAGCTGGGCGCCGCCATCGCCGGCAGCGTGCAGATCCGCGACGGTGACGGCGTGTACAACCGCCTGCTGTTCGTCACCCCCGATGGCGGTGTGTCGCACTATGACAAGCGCCACCTGTTCCGATACGCCCATGAGCACGAGCGCTACGCGGCCGGCCGGGACCGGCTGGTCGTGGAATGGAGGGGTTGGCGGATCTGTCCGCTGGTCTGTTACGACCTGCGGTTCCCGGTGTTCTCGCGCAACCGCTACGACGTCGAGCGGCCCGAGGCGCTGGACTACGACCTGGCGCTGTACGTCGCCAACTGGCCGGCGGCGCGCGACCACGCCTGGAAGACCCTGCTGCGCGCCCGTGCGATCGAGAACCTGTGCTACGTCGCCGGCCTGAACCGTGTGGGCGAGGACGGCAACCGGATCCGCTACAACGGTGACAGCGCGGTGATCGATTTTCTGGGCCATCCCGTCACCGAGTGTGCCGACATGGAAGTGGTCACCACCAGCACGTTGCTGGGTTCGGAGCTGGCGCGGCACCGGCAGAAGTTCCCGGCGATGCTGGACGGCGACCGGTTCGAGCTGGGCTGAGGCAGGCGCAGCTTCACGCCGCGTCGCCGGGGTGCGCGGTATCCCGGAAGTCCCGGTGCCGGAACGACGGCCGCAGGTCCGCCCATGCCCTTCAATCGCGTCTACATCGACAACGAACCCACCCGCGCCGAAGTCGACGCGATGGCCGGCCCGTTGGTGATCGAGTTCGGCACCGCCTGGTGCGGGCATTGCCAGGCCGCCGAACCGGCCCTGCGGGCGGCATTGGCCCGGCACCCCGCGGTGGATCACCTCAGGATCGAGGACGGCGCCGGCCGCGCGCTGGGGCGCTCGTTCAAGGTGAAGCTGTGGCCGACCTTCGTCTTCCTGGCCAAGGGCGGCGAGGTCGCGCGGCTGGTACGCCCGACCGAGCAGGAGCCGATCGACGACGCGTTGGCGCTGCTGGCGCCGGAGGAGAACCCATGAACACCCACGGTCCCCGCGCCCGCCCGCACCACGTAGTCCTCGCTGCGTGCGTGCTGGTGCTTCCCCTGGTGTACGGCTGCCAACGCGACACCGACCGCCCACCGATGCTCACCGAGGGGGCCGAAACGCCGTCCGCCACGGCCGACTCCGGCGCGCTGGTGACCCAGCGGACGATGACGTCCGACAGCCTGCAGGTCATGTCGGTAGGTGGGCCCGCGCCGTTCGTCGCCGACAGCGACCGTCGTGCGGTGTATATGCTCGAGGGCGACACCGACGGTAGCGGATGCTCCGATGACTGCCTGCGGGAGTGGGCGCCGGTGTATGCCCCCACCGGCGAGCCGGACCTGGGCGAGGGCCTCGCACCGGCCCTGCTCAACGTGGTGACTCGCGCCGATGGCACCCGCCAGATGAGCTACGGCGGCCACCCGCTGTACCACTACGCCGGCGATACCGCCCGTGGCGACGTGACCGGACACGATGTGCGCGACACCTGGGGCCACTGGCGCCTGCTCACGCCGCAAGGCCAGCCGGTCGGCGAACCCGTGGGTGCGCTGCGCTCCGATGGCGCCGAACCACCGGTGTCTGCGCCCGCGCCCGACGGCGACGGCTGATCCCGGGCGACCCTGGCCGATCGTTCAGACCAGGCCGGTCGCGTAGAACACGCCGATGATCACCATCACGGCGAGCGTCTTGATGATGGTGATGGCAAAGATGTCCTTGTAGGCCTGGCGATGGGTCAGGCCGGTCACCGCCAGCAGGGTGATGACCGCCCCGTTGTGGGGCAGAGTGTCCATGCCACCCGATGCCATCGCCGCGACCCGGTGCAGCACTTCCATCGGGATGCCGGCCGCGTTGGCATTCGCGATGAAGGTGTCGGCCATCGCCGCCAGCGCGATGCTCATGCCGCCTGACGCCGATCCGGTGATGCCGGCCAGCGCGGTGACGGTGACCGCCTCGTTGACCAGCGGGTTCGGGATCGCGCCCAGCGCGTTGGCGACAACCAGGAAGCCCGGCAGCGCGGCGATCACGGCACCGAACCCGTACTCGGACGCGGTGTTCATCGCCGCCAGCAACGCCCCGCCGATGGCGGTCTTCGTGCCTTCGGAAAAGGTGGTCATCACCGGCTTCCAGGCGAACGCGAGCACGGTCAGGATGCCGACCAGCAGTGCGCCCTCGACGGCCCAGATCGCGGTGACCGACGACACCTGCTGCACCACCGGTGCGGCGTTGCCGATCACCGCCGGGTCGAACGCGTGGGTGTCGCCGTAGTAGCGGGGGATCCAGTCGGTGAACAGTTTGTTGCTCACGCCCACCAGCACCAGCGGCAGGATCGCGATGGCGGGATGGGCCAGCTTTCCGCCTGCAAACGCGGCCGGTTCGTTGACCAGCGTCGATGCCTCGCCGTAGCCCTCGCCATTGCGGGCCGCGACCCGCCGGCGCCAGTCGAGGTAGGCCAGTCCGACGGCCAGGATGAAGATGCCGCCGATCGTGCCCAGCCACGGCGCCGCCCAGGTGTTGGTGCCGAAGAACGTGGTCGGGATGATGTTCTGGATCTGTGGCGTGCCGGGCAGCGCATCCATCGTGAAGGTGAACGCTCCCAGCGCGATCGTGCCGGGGATCAGCCGCTTGGGGATGTCGCTCTGGCGGAACAGCTCGGCGGCGAACGGGTAGACCGCGAACACCACCACGAACAGCGACACGCCGCCGTAGGTCAGCAGGGCGCAGACGATGACGATCGACAGGATCGCGCGGCTCGCGCCGAACAGGCGGATCGTCGCGGCGACGATCGCCTTGGAGAACCCCGACAGCTCGATCACCTTGCCGAAGATCGCGCCGAGCAGGAACACCGGGAAGTAGTTCTTCAGGAACCCGACCATCTTGTCCATGAACAGGCCGGTGAACATCGGCGCGACCAGCGACGGGTCGGTCAGCAGGACCGCGCCCAGGGCGGCCACCGGGGCGAACAGGATGACGCTGTAGCCGCGGTACGCGACCAGCATCAGGAAGGCCAGCGCCGCCAGCACGATCAGGAATTCCATGGGACCCCTTGCCCACCTCAGTGGGGTCGAAGTCTCGGCGTGCGCGCCTGCCGCGGGCATTGTCCGAAGGTACAGCTGCGACCGCCGTCGCCGTGCCCCTAGTCTTGCCTGCAATGGCGGATCGTCCGCCGGTTCGCATACGTTCCCGGGGAGAGCTAGAGATGGGTCGCAATCGCTTGAGTCGCACCACCCTTGCCGTCGCCGTTGCCGGCGCACTGCTCGCACCGGCCGCATGGGCGCAGGACACCACCGTGCAGACCCCGCCGGAAACGGCCACCCGGTCGGACGCGACCACGCTGGGCGCGGTGACGGTAACGGCGCGCAAGCGCGAGGAAACCATCCAGGACGTGCCCGTCGCGGTCACCGCGTTCACCGCCGAAGCGCTGGACCGTCTCGCGGTCGAGGACCTCGGCGGCCTCGATGCGCACGTGCCCAACCTCACCATCTACGCCGCGCGGGGGTCCAGCAGCACCATCACCGCCTACATCCGCGGCGTCGGCCAGTCCGACCCGCTGTGGGGCGTGGACCCGGGCGTGGGCATCTACATGGACGATGTCTATATCGCGCGTCCGCAGGGCGCCCTGCTGGACGTGTTCGATGTGCAGCGGGTCGAGGTACTGCGCGGTCCGCAGGGCACGCTGTACGGCAAGAACACCATCGGCGGCGCGATCAAGTACATCTCCAAGGGCCTGCCGCGCGAGATGGAGGGCTTTGCCGAGGTGACCGTGGGCAACCACGACCAGCTCGACGTCAAGGCCGCCGTCGGTGGCCCACTGGCCGGCAACGACGCGCTGCGCGCGCGGATCGCGGTGGCAAGCCTCAACCGCGACGGCTTCGGCGAGAACGTCTACAACGACCAGCCGGTCAGCGACAAGGAAATCCTGGCGATGCGCGCCCAGCTCGGCGCCTACGTCAGCGACGACCTCGACATCCAGTTCGCGTTCGACTGGATGGACGACCAGTCCGGGGTGCGTGGCGCGAAGATGCTGGCGCCCAACCGCTTCGTCCCGGGCTTCGACCCGATGGACAGCCGCTACGACATCCGCAGCGGCATGCCCAACGTCAATGACACCACCATCGGTGGTGCATCGGCCACGGTGAACTGGCGCGCGAGTGACGACTGGGCGTTCAAGTACGTGCTCGCCAAGCGCGAGTCCGACACCGAGACCAACATCGACTTCGACACCCTTCCGGCGCGCATCGCCGACGTGAAGGCCTTCTACTCCGACGAGCAGGTCAGCCACGAGTTGCAGGCGAACTACGACGCCGGTGGCCGGGCGCGCGGCGTGATGGGCATCTACGCCTTCGACGGCGAGGCCGGCGGCCAGGTGCTCAACAACTTCTTCGACCTGCTGTTCGGCGACACCCAGGGCACGGTCTACACGGAGAGCGTAGCGCTGTACGCCGATTGGACGTTCGACCTGAGCAACCAGCTGTCGCTCAACGTCGGCGCGCGCTACACCGACGAGGACAAGAACGCGGTGGTGTTCAACCGCGGCTACACCGACGCGACCTACACGGTGCCGACCGCGGTGGTGGCCGACTTCGACAAGACCATCAACTTCAAGAACACCTCGCCCAAGGTCGCGCTCGACTATCAGGTGACGCCGGACATCATGGTCTACGGCACCGCATCGCGCGGCTTCAAGTCGGGCGGCTACAACATCCGCGCCCAGGCCACCGCGGTGCCGCGCTCGGCCGAGCCATTCGACGACGAGGTGGTCGACAGCTTCGAGGTCGGCAGCAAGATGGCCTTCCTCGACCAGACGCTGTTCCTCAACCTGTCGGCGTTCCACAACAAGTACGAGGACATCCAGCTGTCGGTGTTCACCGCCTACGACAGCAACGGCGACGGCACCGAGGATGCGTTCTTCGGCGACTTCACCAACGCCGGCTCCGGCACCGTCAACGGCCTCGAGGTGGAGTACCAGTGGTTGCCGAGCCGCAGCTGGCTGCTGTCGGGCAACCTGGCCTGGCTGGACGCGAAGTACGACGAGTTCCTGTACGCCGGTGCCAACATCGCCGACGAGCAGGAGTTCACCAACGCTCCCGAGTTCTCCGGTGCGATCAACCTGGAGCACCGCGCCGACCTGGCCGGTGGCGGCAGCCTGTCGAGCCGGCTCGGCTACAGCTACCAGACCGAGGTCGTGGCCACCACCGAGATCATCCGGACCGGCGCGCTGCCCATCACCGAGGACGCGTACGGGCTGGTCAACGCCGGCGTGACCTGGAAGGACGGCGGTGCCTGGACGGTGTCCCTGCAGGGCACCAACCTGGCTGACAAGGAGTACCGGACCACCGGCTACAACCTCAATACCGCGCTGGGTGTCATGACCGGTTTCTACGGGCCGCCGCGTCAGTATTCGCTGAGCGTGCGCTACGACTTTTGACCGGTGACCCCCGGTCGCGGCGGCGGTGGGCTTCGGCCCACCGCCGTCGTTCTATCCGGGGCCCGCGGGCTATCCTCGCCCCATGCTGAACCTCTCCGTCGTCGCGCTCGCGAGCCTTGCCTGGCTCGCGCTGATGTTTGGCGCGGCGCTGTTTGCCGAACGCCGGCCGGCGCTGTGGGCCCGGCACTGGCGGCACATCTACGCGCTGTCGCTGGCGGTGCACTGCACCTCGTGGACGTTCTACGGCACGGTCACCCAGGCCGCGCGCTACGGCTGGCCACTGCCGCCCACCTTCCTCGGCGCGATCCTGCTCTACGCGCTCGCGGTCGGCTTCATGGTCCGGCTGGTCAAGCTGGCGCGGGAGACCAACGCCACCTCGATCGCCGACCTGATCGCCACGCGCCTGGGCAAGGACGCGTGGCTGGCGGCGACCGTGACCCTGGTCGCCGCGCTTGGGCTGATCCCCTACATCGCGCTGCAGTTGAAGGCCGTGGCGATGAGCTTCGCGATGCTGACCAGCCGCGACGGCAGCGGCGGGGTGGCGCCGGCGTGGCAGGACAGTGCGCTGTACGTGGCGTTGGCGATGGCGGTGTTCGCGATGCTGTTCGGTACCCGCCGGGCGAGCGCGGCCGAGCATAACCGTGGGCTGGTGCTGGCGATGGCGGCCGAATCGGTGTTCAAGCTCGCGGCCATGCTGGCGATCGGCGCGTTCGTCTGGTTCGGCCTGGACGCCCTGCCCGAGGTGAGGGTACCGGCGGCCGGCGCCGCGGCGTCGACCGGCGGGTTCGTGCCGCTGGTGCTGCTGGGCGCGCTGGCGATGTTCATCCTGCCGCACCAGTTCCACGTCGGGGTGGTCGAGTGCCGCGACGAGCGTGACGTGCGTACCGCGCGCTGGCAGTTCCCGCTCTACCTGGTGCTCATCGCGTTGCCGGTGCTGCCGCTGGCCACCGCGGGCACGGCGTTGCTGGGCGATTCGGTGCCGTCGGACCTGTACGTGCTCGCGCTGCCGCTGTCGCAGGGGCAGCACGGGCTTGCGCTTTTCGCGTTCCTCGGCGGCCTGAGTGCCGCGACCGGCATGGTGGTGGTCAGCACGCTGACGCTGAGCCTGATGATCGGTAACCACTGGTTCGCGCCGGGCCTGCTGAGGGGGGCGTGGTCGCGCAACGACGGCAGCGACCTGCGCGGCAGCGTGCTGATGCTGCGGCGGGTGGGCATCGTCGTGATCATGCTGATGGCCTGGGCGTACAGCCGGCTGGTGGCGGGCAGCGAGGCGCTGGCCGACGTCGGCGCGGTGTCGTTCTCGGCGCTGGCCACGCTCGCGCCCGCGCTCGGTTTTGCCGTGTGGCGGCCGCAGACGCCGCCGCGTGCGGCCGTGGTGGGCGTGGTGGTCGGCTTTGCCGCCTGGGCATGGGTCCTGCTGCTGCCGACGATGTCCGGGTTGCAGGGCGGGGAGGGCGCTTGGGTGCGGTCCGGACCGTTCGGCCTGGCCTGGCTGTCACCCGACGGCCTGTTCGGCCTCACCGGTTGGAGCCGCCTGGGCCGCGCGGTCGGTGCCAGTTTGTTCCTGGGCACGCTGGCGACGGTGCTGACCGCGATCTGGCGGCGCGATACGCCGCAACGTGCCCGGCGCGGACTGGATGGCAAGGCACTGCGCGACGCAGGCCTCCGGTTCCTGCCGCGCGAGCGGCTGGCCGCGTTGCTGGACGGGGTGCCTGATTCGGGCGCCGCGCCGGCACGGGTGGAGGCCGAGGTGGAACGCGAGCTGGCCGCGGTCCTGGGCTCGGCGTCGGCACGCGTGCTGCTCGATGCCGCCCGCCGCGAAGCGGGCGACCTCGACACCGTCGCCGCGATCGTCGGCGAGGCCTCGGCCGACCTGCGATTCAACCAGCGCGTGCTCGAGGCGGCGCTGCAGAACATGAGCCAGGGCATCAGCGTGGTCGACGCCGAGCTGCGGTTGGTGGCCTGGAACCGCCGGTACGCGGAGCTCTTCGCTTACCCGCCGGAGCTGCTGCAGGTTGGCCGGCCGATCGCCGACCTGTCGCGGTGGGCGCTGCAGCAACTGCCGCCGCGGGGTGACCTGGAGCGCGCGCTGGAGCGGCGCCTGGCGTTCATGCGTGCCGGCACCCCGCACCTGACCGAGCGGGTGATGCCGGACGGCAGCATCGTCGAGATCCGTGGTAATCCGATGCCGGGCGGCGGCTTCGTCGCGACCTTCACCGATGTCACCGCGTTCCGTCGCGCCCAGGCCGGGCTGCTGCAGGCCAACGAGACGCTGGAGCAACGGGTGGTCGCGCGCACCGCCGACCTGGAAGTCGCCAAGCGCCAGGCCGAGCGCGCCAACGACGCCAAGAGCCGGTTCCTCGCGGCGATCGGGCATGACCTGATGCAGCCACTGCACGCCGCGCAGCTGTTCACCGACGCGTTGGCCGCCCAGCTCTCGGCGTCGGCACAGCGCGAGGTGCTGGCGCAGATCGGCGGCGCGCTGGATTCGACCGGCGACCTGCTGACCGGCCTGCTCGACATGTCGCGGCTGGAGGCCGGCGGGCTGGTGCCCCAGCCACGCGATTTCCCGCTGGCCGAGGTGCTGGAGCCGCTGGCGTCAGAGTTCGGCGCGATTGCTGCGGCGCGTGGGCTGCGCTTCCGCTTCGCCGCCACCTCGGCGTGGGTGCACAGCGACCCGCAACTGCTGCGTCGTGTGCTGCAGAACTTCCTCGCCAACGCGGTGCGTTACACCGCCCGCGGCGGCGTGTTGCTGGGTGCGAGGCGCGATGGCGACGGCGTGCGCATCGAGGTGCACGACACCGGTCCGGGCATCGAGCCCGCACTGCAACTGGCGATGTTCGACGAGTTCCGCCGCGGCGACGATGCGCCGGGGCAGGGGCTTGGCCTGGGCCTGTCGATCGCCGACCGCATCGCACAGTTGCTGCACGCGCGGCTGTCGGTCCGCAGCGAGCCGGGCCGCGGCGCGTGCTTCGCGGTCACTGTCACCACCGTCCAGGCACCGCCGATGCCGGCCGCGGCCGCGGCCACGCGCGGTGTTGCCGGCTTGCGGGTGCTGGTGGTCGACAACGACCCCGATGCGCTGGCAGCGCTCTCGCGCGTACTGGCCGGGTGGGGCTGCGACGTCGCCGCCGCCGAAGGACGCGCCGGCGCCGAGGCGCGGCTGGCGGAGGCACCCGCCACGCTCTGGCTGTTCGACTACCACCTCGACGACGGTGATACCGGCATCGCCCTCGCAGCCGACCTCGCCGCCCGGCACGGCGCACAACCCACCCTGATCCTCAGCGCCGACGGCGGTCACGCCGTTCGTCACGCCGTACTCGAAGCCGGCCACGCACTGCTGGCCAAGCCACTGAAACCGTTGGCCCTGAAATCCGTGCTCGACCGCCTGCTCGCCGGCCGCGGCGTGCAGCCCGCACCGGCGGTGAACGGAACGTAGCCGCCGCAGCATCACCCCTGTAGGAGCGGCTTCAGCCGCGAACCACTGACACTTCGCTCCGATCCGCGATCAACGCGAACCACCCCTCGGGCGAACGGGGCCATCGCGTACCTTGCAGATCCGAGGCCGCCCCACACTTCAATCGCGACTTACGTCGCTCCTACATCCCTGCGGGCGGGGTGACGGAGGCATCCATCTGCCGCGCCGGATCGCTCAACTCCAGCTCGCGCAGCACCACGCCGGCCTGCGTGCGGTTGCGCACGCCCAGTCGCTCGAAGATGGCCGAGAGGTGGGCCTTGACCGTGCGTTCCTGCACGTCCAGCCGGTCGGCGATCTGCTTGTTCAACAAGCCCTGGGCGACCAGCGTCAGCACACGGAACTGCTGCGGTGACAGGCTCGCCAACCGTGCGGCCAGGTCGGCGTCGCCGCTGTCGCTGCGGGTACGCGACACCGCGGCGCGCAGGGCCGGCGGGAGCCACTGCTCGCAGGCCAGCACCGCACGGATCGCATCGCGCAGCTCGTCCAGGCCCGAGCTCTTGGGCAGGTAGCCGGCGGCGCCGTGGTCGAGCGCGCGGCGGACCACGCGCGGGTCGTCGTTGGCCGACACCACCACCACCGCGACGCCCGGGTGCTGCGCGCGGATCGCGGCAAGCCCGGCCAGCCCGTGGTTGCCCGGCATGTGCAGGTCGAGC
The DNA here is from genome assembly GCF_046638635.1 of Lysobacter zhanggongensis. NCBI lineage: Bacteria > Pseudomonadati > Pseudomonadota > Gammaproteobacteria > Lysobacterales > Lysobacteraceae > Lysobacter > Lysobacter zhanggongensis. The sequence continues at coordinate 529 of NZ_JBJXHK010000031.1, read as the reverse complement.
AGCACCAGGTCGATGTCCGTCCCCGACTCGAGGATGCCGAGCACCTCGTCGAGCGAGCCCGCCTCGCGGACCTGCAGCTCGTCCACCGCATCGACCGCCGCACCGCGCAGCGCGGCGCGGAAGAGCGGGTGGTCGTCGGCGATGAGCAGGCTCGGCATGGCGTCGGTGTCGTGCGGCGGCGATGCGCCGGCGGGTCGGTCGCGCCAGCCTAGCAAGCGGTGCCGGCACGCGAGTGGTACGAAGGTACGATGGCGGCGCGACCGGCGCTTGTTAACGTCACCGCATGAACATGCCCAGACTCGTCCTGGCGGTCGCCGCCACCGCCGTCCTCGCCGGTTGCGCGAGTGCCCCGATGTCCAGCCGGTCGACCGCCATGGCCACGCAGTTCGATTCAGTCCGCGTCACCGAGCACCGCGGCAGCGACGACCTGCTGACCGCCGGCCTGGGACTGTCCGGCCTCCGCGCGATGACGCCGCCGGCCTTTGCCGACCCTGCTGCACCGACGCCCGCCGAGCTCCGCCGGCGCGCG